>NZ_JACSOF010000029.1:0-52051 GCF_014349205.1 Photobacterium sp. BZF1 | reverse complement strand
ATTCGGTAAGTATGCGGAAGTGGCGAAATTGGTAGACGCACCAGATTTAGGTTCTGGCGCCGCAAGGTGTGAGAGTTCAAGTCTCTCCTTCCGCACCATTATTTAAATTGACCATCGTAGATGTTCAGTTTGATGTTAGAGAAAACGCTGAGTGATCAGCTACAATATATGCGGAAGTGGCGAAATTGGTAGACGCACCAGATTTAGGTTCTGGCGCCGCAAGGTGTGAGAGTTCAAGTCTCTCCTTCCGCACCATTCTCTCTAACATGCTCAGAAGAGCACACTGCAGGGCTATCGCCAAGCGGTAAGGCAACGGGTTTTGATCCCGTCATTCCCTGGTTCGAATCCAGGTAGCCCTGCCATATTTTGCTTAACGTCATTAATGATTCATTGCTAAAATGAAATTAGACGGTAAGTACGCGGAAGTGGCGAAATTGGTAGACGCACCAGATTTAGGTTCTGGCGCCGCAAGGTGTGAGAGTTCAAGTCTCTCCTTCCGCACCATATTTAGAAACCCACCTTTTGGTGGGTTTTCTTATGTCTGGCACTTGGTTAACGATATACATCGATATCCAAAAGGTTAGACAACAGATTTTACAACCAACTCAATGATCGTATCTCTCTGGTTGTTAAGCCGAATGTTTTTCAAAGAACATTCGGCTTTTTTCTTTCTGCAGGTTGTTAATTGGCAAGAAAAAGTCCGCTACATCCCCATCGCATACTTCAATACTTTCTGCTTGATAGGCCCGGCTTGCTCAGCCAGTTTCAATCCAGCATTACGCAAAAACTTCACCGGCAGCAAATCATTGCTGAATGCGGTGTAGAAAAAGTCCATCCCGCTTTGCATCAATACGTTATCAGGACGGCGGCGGCGCTCATAAGCTTTGAGCACTCGTTGCTGCGGCCAATCCTGCCCTGCTTTCTCGATTTCATGCAGCAACACATCGACATCCTTGAAGCCAAGGTTGACTCCCTGCCCTGCCAATGGGTTAATCGTATGTGCAGCATCCCCAAGCAGCACGATACCCAGCTTATAATAAGTCTGGGCATGACGGCGAGTGAGTGGGAAACGGCCATGATTAAGCACCTTGAACTCGCCAAGCTCTGCCGGGAAGTGGGCTTTGATCTGTGCTTCCAATTGCTCAGGGCTCAGCGCAGAGAGTTGCTGAATACGGGATGGGCTGTCATACCACACCAGCGAGGCCTGATGGCCCGGCAGCGGCAGGAATGAGCGCGGTCCGTGAGGCGTGAACATCTGCCAGGTAATATCTTGCTGTGGCAAGGCGGTTTCGACATTGATCAGCATACAATGCTGGCGGTAATCCCATGCGGTGATGCCAATCCCAGCCTGCTGGCGGACTTTAGAATTCGCACCATCGGCACCGACTAGCAAAGTCGCTTGGATTTGGCTGCCGTCTTCGAGCACAATCACTTGGCCATTATCACTATCAGTCGCCGAGACCATGCGGGACGGGCATTTCACCGTCAGGTTCGGGTAAAGCTCGAACTGCTGCCACAGTGCCAGTTGGATCACTCGGTTTTCAACAATATAACCAAGGCGATCCAGGTGCATTTGTTCGGCATTGAAGCGGGTACGGCACTCAGGGTGCTCCCAAGTTTCAAGCCGCTTATACGGGCATAGGCGCATGGCTGTGACCGCCTCCCATGCCCCTAGCCGCTCTAGCAATGAAACAGAATGTGGAGAAATGGCCGATACCCTTAAATCCATCGGCTGCGAGGCTTCAAATGGGGCTGGCTGTACCCCTTCCAATACTGCAACAGATAACCCTTGTTGGGCCAAACCTATTGCTGTTGCCGCCCCAACCATACCGCCGCCGGCCACAACCACATCAAACTGTTCCATTCCGGTTTCCATTTGTTATGCTCAAGATAAAAGTTCAGCGCACACTGGCGCTCTTGCCTTTATTCTAACTAAATTTCACAAGCGCATCAGTGATTAATAACCGCGAACCTACACAGGGATAAGGTGGATGATCGGATTTATCAAACGTTGGCTGCTCAGGCTACTCTTGCTAGCCCTTGTGTTGCCCTTCCTGTTGGTATTGGCAGGCAAATACATCGACCCGCCCGTCTGGGGTTGGCAACTCCACCGCAATATATTTCCACCGCAAGGCTACCCGCCGCGCGCTGCCCATCTCTGGGTACCTATTGAGGCAATATCACCCAACGTACAACTGGCAGTGATTGCTTCTGAAGATCAGCACTTTCCTAACCATCATGGTGTTGATATCAACGCCATTTTGACAATTATCAAGCAAACCGGTAGTGGCGGCCCCAGCCGGGGTGGCAGCACCATCACCCAGCAGACTGCCAAAAACCTGTTTCTCTTTCCCTCCCGGACATTCCTGCGCAAAGGGGTTGAGCTCTATTTCTCACTGTGGATGGAATTACTGTGGGAAAAAACACGGATCCTCGAAGTCTATCTGAACATCGTCGAGTTCGGCCCAGGGTTATTTGGCGTTGAAGCCGCAAGCCAGACCTTTTTCGGGATCCCAGCAAGCCGATTGAATGCCCAGCAAGCGGCGCAGCTCGCGGCGGTATTACCAAACCCGTACCGGATGCAACCTGCGCCAATGACGCCTTATATTCAGCAGCGCAGCCGCTGGATACGCCAGCAGATGCGCCAGCTCGGCACGCAAACCCTCAATAAACTCAAACCAGTAGCGGCACAATAAAAAACCACAAAATATTCGGGGTGGTGATGATCTAGTCAGGCAGGCTTTAAAGCAGTACAATACGCGGCTTGCTACCGCAGGCGGCCTTTTTTCGGCTGCCGAAGCGGAGACAAGCAATGTGAAATGCAATGAATAAACACTACGAGTGAAGAGTTAGACATGGCTAAGAAACTGCTTATCAAAACCTGGGGTTGCCAGATGAACGAATACGATTCATCGAAAATGGCCGATCTTCTTAATGCAGCCAATGGCTTCGAGTTAACGGAAGAACCAGAAGAAGCAGACGTTCTGCTGCTTAACACCTGCTCCATCCGTGAAAAGGCCCAGGAAAAAGTGTTCCACCAGCTTGGTCGCTGGAAAACCCTAAAAGACAAAAAACCTGACCTAGTGATCGGTGTGGGTGGCTGTGTAGCAACCCAGGAAGGCGACTCAATCCGCCAGCGTGCACCGTATGTCGATGTTATCTTCGGCCCACAGACACTGCACCGCCTGCCTGAGATGATCAAGCAATCACAAAGCGATCATGCGCCTGTCATGGATATCTCTTTCCCTGAGATCGAGAAATTCGACCGCCTGCCTGAGCCACGTGCCGAAGGCCCGACAGCTTTCGTTTCTATCATGGAAGGCTGCTCTAAGTACTGTACTTACTGTGTGGTTCCTTACACCCGTGGTGAAGAAGTTAGCCGCCCACTGGATGACGTTCTGTTCGAGATCGCCCAACTGGCAGAGCAAGGCGTACGTGAAGTTAACCTACTAGGCCAGAATGTGAATGCCTACCGTGGTGACACCCATGACGGTGAAATTGCGACTTTCGCAGAACTTCTACGCCTAGTTGCGGCAATCGACGGCATCGACCGTATCCGCTACACCACTAGCCACCCAATCGAGTTCACCGATGACATCATCGAAGTGTATGAAGACACCCCAGAAGTGGTGAGCTTCCTGCACCTACCGGTTCAAAGTGGTTCAGACCGCATCCTGGCCAACATGAAGCGCCCGCACACGGCAATCGAGTACAAGTCGAAGATCCGCAAACTGCGCAAGGCGCGTCCGGATATCACTATCAGCTCAGACTTCATTGTCGGTTTCCCGGGCGAGTCTGATCAGGACTTCCAGGATACGATGAAACTGATCCGCGATGTCGACTTCGATATCAGCTTCAGCTTTATCTTCTCAGCGCGCCCTGGTACGCCAGCAGCCGATTACCCATGTGATCTGTCTGAGCAAGTGAAGAAAGAACGCTTGTACGAACTGCAACAACAGATCAATACTCAAGCTATGCGCTTCTCTCGCCAGATGCTAGGTACCGAGCAGCGTATTCTGGTTGAAGGCCCATCGAAGAAGAACGTAATGGAATTGCGTGGCCGTACTGAAAATAACCGTGTCGTGAACTTCGAAGGTTCACCAGAGCTTATCGGCCAATTCGTTGACGTGAAAATCACTGACGTCTTCACCAACTCACTACGTGGTGATTTGGTTCGCACTGAAGCGGAAATGGACCTACGCGTGGCCATGTCTCCTGCCGAAGTGATGGAGAAAACACGCAAAGAAGATGAATTGGGTGTTGGCGTATATACTCCATAGTAAGACGCCCGTCTGAACAAAGTAGGACGCGCCCTGAACCCGAGGCCACCCAGACGGGTGGCCCTATTGAGAGGCAAATCTTGAGCAAAGTTATAACTATTGAATTCAATCTGGAACCTGCCGATAACCATCGCCTTTCCAGCCTTTGTGGCCCTTTCGACGATAACATCAAACAACTTGAACGCCGTTTGGGTGTAGAAATCAACCACCGCAGCAGCAGTTTCAGCGTAGTCGGCCAACCCCACACCGCCGAAGCCGCCGCCCATATCATCAAAACCCTGTATGTCGATACCGCCCCGGTTCGCAACACCATTCCTGATATCGAGCCTGATCAGGTCCACCTGGCTATCAAAGAGTCCGGTGTGCTTGAGCAATCGACCGAGTCGAGCATTCCTTACGGCAAGGAAGTGGTGATCAAAACCAAGAAAGGGGTGATCAAGCCGCGTACGCCAAACCAGGCTCAGTACATTGCCAACATGGTTCGCCATGACATTACCTTCGGTATTGGCCCTGCTGGTACAGGTAAAACCTACCTCGCGGTTGCTGCCGCTGTTGATGCCCTTGAGCGTCAGGAAATCCGCCGTATCCTGCTGACCCGTCCTGCGGTTGAGGCGGGTGAAAAGCTGGGTTTCCTTCCGGGCGATCTAAGCCAGAAAGTCGACCCTTACCTGCGTCCGCTGTACGATGCCCTGTTTGAAATGCTGGGCTTCGAGCGTGTCGAGAAGCTGATTGAGCGTAACGTGATTGAAGTTGCACCACTTGCCTATATGCGTGGCCGTACCCTCAATGACGCCTTTATCATTCTCGATGAGAGCCAGAACACCACGGTCGAGCAGATGAAAATGTTCCTGACCCGTATTGGTTTCAACTCCCGAGCGGTAATTACCGGTGACGTCACCCAGATCGACCTGCCACGCGGTGCTCGTTCAGGCCTACGCCATGCTATTGAAGTACTCTCTGATGTCGATGAAATCAGCTTCAACTTCTTCCAGGCTGACGATGTTGTCCGCCACCCAGTCGTAGCGCGTATTGTCCAGGCGTACGAAGTGTGGGAGAGCGAAGATCAGAAGCAGCGCAAACTGGCAGAGCAGCGCCGTCGTGATGAGCAAGCGGCAAAGCAAGCGCCGGTATCAGTGCCAGCAGCGACACCAGAAACAGAAACGGAAAAAACAAACTAATGGCGATTTATCTTGATCTCCAAGTTGCGACCGACAACACCAACGGTATGCCGAGCGAAGCCCAATTCCAGCAATGGCTGGATGCGGCAGTCACGCCTTTCCAGGCCGATGCCGAAGTTACCATTAGGCTGGTCGATGAGAAAGAAAGCCATGGCCTGAACCACGAGTACCGTGGTAAAGACAAGCCAACCAATGTGCTGTCTTTCCCGTTTGAGGCACCACCGGGGGTTGAACTGGAACTACTGGGTGATTTGATCATTTGCCGACAGGTTGTCGAAAAAGAAGCCAAGGAACAGGATAAACCTCTACATGCCCACTGGGCACACATGGTTGTACATGGCAGTCTGCATCTGCTAGGTTATGACCATATTGAGGACGACGAAGCTGAAGAGATGGAAGGCTTGGAAACGGAGATCATGCATCAGATGGGCTTTGCCGATCCGTATGCCGAAGAAAAGCATTAACCTTTTCATGATATTGTTGTCAAACTGATACGGTACAATCTAATTACCGTATCATTTCCCGTGGCACAGCCACTTAACTGAGAGAAGTAATTCTTACAAACAATGAACGAAGATAACTCACAAAATTCTGAAGGTCCGAGTAGAAAGTCCTTCTTTGAACGTATTGGCCAGCTGTTCCAGGGCGAGCCACAGAACCGCGAAGAACTGGTAGAAGTTTTCCGTGATTCAGAAGAAAACGATTTGATCGACCACGACACCCGCGACATGCTCGAAGGGGTCATGGAAATCTCCGAGATGCGTGTCCGTGACATCATGATCCCGCGCTCTCAGATGGTCACAATCGAGCGTTCTCAGAAGCTAGAGGATCTGATTGATTTAATTGTTGATGCCCAGCATTCCCGCTACCCGGTCATCAGTGACGACAAAGACCACGTCGAAGGTATCCTTCTGGCCAAAGATCTTTTGCGTTACCTGCAACCGAACAGCGAACCGTTCGACATGGAAAAAGTACTGCGACCTGCGGTTGTCGTACCTGAAAGCAAGCGTGTTGACCGCCTGCTCAAGGAGTTCCGTGAAGAGCGCTACCACATGGCCATTGTGGTGGATGAGTTTGGTGGGGTATCCGGTGTTATCACCATTGAAGATATCTTGGAGCAAATCGTTGGCGAAATCGAAGATGAATTCGACGACGAGGAAGAACAGGATATCCGTCAGTTAAGCAAGCATACTTTTGCGGTTAAAGCACTGACAACCATTGAAGAGTTCAATGAAATGTTCCATACCCAGTTCAGCGATGAGGAAGTCGATACTGTCGGCGGCCTGGTCATGACGAGTTTCGGCCACCTGCCGACCCGTGGTGAAATCGTTGAATTGGCGGGCTACTCATTCAAGGTAACGTCAGCCGACAACCGCCGGGTTATTCAGTTGCAAGTGACCGTGCCTCACGAAGCACCACAACCGACGACAACATCATAACGAATGACAACAAATACCCTTAAGAAGTTGGGACAGCCATTGCTGGCTGTCCCAGCAGGTGCCTTAGCCACCCTATCTTTCGCCCCGTACCACCATTGGTACCTTGCTCCCCTTTCCCTATTTATTTTCCTCTACCTACTTCAGAACCAATCGGTCAAGCGTTCCGGCTTGATAGGTTTTCTCTGGGGATTAGGCTTATTCGGTACCGGGATCAGCTGGGTACACGTCAGCATCGCCAACTTCGGTGGAATGCCATGGATTGCCGGCTGGGGCTTGATGGCCCTACTCATCGGCTACCTCGCACTCTACCCTGCCGTCTTCGGCGCCCTATTTAACAAATTCAACCGTGGCCGCCCATTCCACCAGCTGATGCTGAGCGGCCCGGTGATCTGGCTTATCCTCGACTGGATCCGCGGCTGGCTGATGACGGGCTTCCCGTGGTTGTGGCTGGGCTACAGCCAAATCGACAGCCCGTATGCCGGCTTTGCACCGATATTGGGTGTCGAGGGTATCACCCTCGCCATCGTGATTAGCTGTGGTGCCCTCGTCGCCGCTACCTACTACCGCAACTGGCGTCCACTGTTAATCCCAGTGTTTGTCCTGGCCCTAGGCCTGTTTGCCGGCCAAAAGCAATGGGTCAAGCCTGATGCAGACAACACCGTAGATGTCGCGATGATCCAGGGCAACGTGCCGCAAGAGATCAAATGGCTACCGAGCCAGCGCTGGCCAACCCTGATGAAGTACACCGACCTGACCCGGGAAAACTGGGGGGCAGATATCATCATCTGGCCGGAAGCGGCGATCCCTGCACTGGAGACCCAGGTTACCACCTTCCTGCAGAACCTAGATGCCGCCGCGCGCAACAACAACAGTACAGTGATCACCGGTGTGCTGGATCAGAATGAGGATGGCGAGTTCTACAACAACATCCTGACCCTTGGCGTCAATGCGGTTGGCCCGTACCAATACGATCAGGCCGAGCGCTACAGCAAACATCATTTGCTGCCATTTGGGGAGTTCGTCCCGTTTGGCGATATCCTGCGCCCGCTGGCACCGTTCTTCAACCTGCCAATGTCGTCGTTTAGCCGCGGTGATTATATCCAGCCTAACCTCGAGGCCAACGGTTACTCACTGGCACCAGCACTGTGCTACGAAGTCGCTTTTAGTGAGCAAGTACGTCGTAACGTCAATGTTGATACCGAGTTCCTGCTGACCCTGTCCAATGACACCTGGTTTGGTAAATCTATCGGCCCATTCCAGCATATGGAAATTGCCCAAATGCGCTCATTGGAAGTGGGTAAGCCATTGCTCCGCGCAACTAACAGTGGCTTGACCGGCATTGTCGATCACAAAGGTAAAATCATTGAGCAGATCCCGCAGTTCGAAACCGGCGTATTGAGGGCTAAAGTGGTACCGACAATCGGTATGACGCCTTACACCACCCTTGGTAGCTGGCCGCTATACATCTACATGCTGTGGTCTGTTGCCCTGTCTTGGATCCTGATCCGCCGCCAGGCTGGCCGCTTCCGTGACGAGCAACCACAGATCAACTACCACGAATAACCTGCACCGCAGCCAACACTGAATATACGCTGACAATGCTCCCAAAAGGCGAAGGTAACCCCTTCGCCTTTTCATTCACCTTGTTAATATATTGGCCATATAACCAAGCACTGTGTCCTCGAATGTGCCACTGCACTTTCTGCAACTTGGGATAAAAACAGCACAACGTCTACTTGGGGAATGCCAATGAAATCGATCAATAAATTATTCGCGATGCTATGCAGCGTCGCCATGCTCTGCGTCGCCACAGGCTCAGTCGCCAAAGAAGATCTTGAAACCCAAGCGGCCCTGACCCAATTCCAGGCCGCTTCGCAAACCCAGCCTTTTTTCCATACTGCCTATGGTTATGCGGTCTTCCCGTCCGTCGGTAAAGGTGGTTTCTGGGTCGGTGGGGCCTACGGTAGCGGCTCCGTGTTCAAAGACGGCCAGCTCACCGGCCATGCCAAACTATACCAAGTCTCTTTCGGCCTACAGTTTGGTGGCCAGTCCTACAGCGAGATTGTCTTCTTCCAAGACAAACGCGCTTACGACCGCTTCATGAGTGGTAACTTCGAACTCGATGCCTCCGCCTCTGCCGTCGCCTTGACCGAGGGTGCCCAGGCCAACGCAGGGACATCAGGGTTCCGTGCCAGCGCGGGCGATAACTACGTCGATGCCGACTACACCAATGGTGTTGCAGTCTTCACCGTTGCCAAGGGCGGGATGATGGTGGAAGCGGCAATCGCCGGCCAGAAATTCAGTGTCGAGCCGGTTAACAACCCATCTGCAGCTCAACCTGTACAGTTGCCAGAGCCCGTACAACTACCAGAGACCCAACCAACGACAATCGTCGTTGAAACGGTAGAGCCACTAAACTAAATCAGTGCGTATCCATGCAACATACGATACAAAAACGGGCCTATTGGCCCGTTTTTCAATTTATCAGTTTGATGAAAAAAGCTAAGGAGAGAGTGGTTTGCGGGTAAACCGGGTATGCCCACAGTTAAGGCATGCTGATATTTCTTTGACGTGAGTAATCACTTCGTCATGACCGCATTTTTCGCACACCAAATGGCCAAGGCCGACAATCTCGCCCGCTTCATAGACACCCTGATGCTTGAGGTCCCCCATCACTTCATGCCATTCTATCTGGGTTTTGTCCGTAGCTTCGGCCAGCCCCTCCCAAATCGTTTCTTTCACCACCCGGTAGAACGGGCTGTCGCCAAACGGGGCTGGGCTTTCATCGGCATTCTGGCCGAATTCCTGCACATCCCGCTTGAGGTAAGCAGAAATCAGTGCCAGCTCATCCTTGGTCATGTCACTGGCTGCCTGCCGGTACTTTTCCGTCACCTCTGCCCAGTGTTTTAGCTCATCAGGGCTGTGTTTGAGGGTTTCCGTCACTTGCTCGAGTAGCGCCTCATAATCCGTTTTCTTTGTTGCCATAGGTCACCTCCTATCCGCTAATTCACCGGCATCCGCCTGCCTTCTGCGTAATTGGCACCATTATCGGCCAACAATTCGTCCCCGAAGTGGTTTCAGCTATTGTTGACACCTTTACCTTTAGTTATTCTATGTCGATTATATTGAATGTGTTTGTACTCAACTCACAAAATCCCGGATGTCATCGATGCAAGAACAATATCGTCCACAGGACATTGAACAGAAAGTTCAAGAACATTGGGACAACAAAAAGACCTTTGTTGTAAGTGAAGACCCTAATAAAGAAAAATTCTACTGTCTCTCCATGTTCCCGTACCCAAGTGGTCGACTGCACATGGGTCACGTGCGTAACTACACCATCGGTGATGTGATATCTCGTTACCAGCGCCTACAGGGCAAGAATGTTATGCAGCCAATCGGCTGGGATGCATTCGGTCTGCCTGCTGAAAACGCCGCGGTTAAGAACAAGACGGCACCTGCGCCTTGGACTTACGAAAACATCGAATACATGAAGAACCAGCTAAAACTGCTGGGCTTCGGCTACGACTGGAACCGTGAATTCGCGACCTGTACCCCTGAATACTACCGCTGGGAACAAGAGTTCTTCACTAAGCTGTACGAAAAAGGCTTGGTTTACAAGAAGACCTCTTCAGTAAACTGGTGCCCGAACGACCAGACTGTACTGGCTAACGAGCAGGTAGAAGACGGTTGCTGCTGGCGTTGTGACACGCCGGTAGAGCAAAAAGAAATTCCTCAGTGGTTCATCAAGATCACTGAATACGCCCAGGAGCTTTTGGACGACCTAGACAGCCTTGAAGGCTGGCCTGACATGGTCAAGACCATGCAGCGCAACTGGATCGGCCGCTCTGAAGGTGTAGAACTTAAGTTCGAAGTGAAAGGCCACGACGATCTGGAAGTGTACACAACCCGTCCAGACACCCTAATGGGCGTGACTTACGTCGGTATCGCTGCAGGCCACCCTCTAGCGACAGCGGCGGCTGAGAACAACCCTGAGCTTGCTGCGTTCATCGAAGAGTGCCGTAACACCAAGGTAGCCGAAGCTGAACTGGCAACCATGGAGAAAAAAGGCATGGCAACTGGCCTGACGGCGATTCACCCGCTAAACGGCCGTGAAGTACCAGTATTCGTTGCTAACTTCGTCCTGATGGATTACGGCACAGGCGCGGTAATGGCAGTACCTGCCCACGACCAGCGTGACTACGAGTTCGCCACCAAGTACGGCCTGGACATCATCCCTGTGATCAAGCCAGAAGACGGTAGCGAGCTAGACATCACTGAAGCGGCATACACCGAAAAAGGCGTATTGTTCGATTCAGGTGAGTTCGACGGTCTGGACTTCCAAGCGGCATTCGATGCCATCGCAGCCAAACTGGAAGCAGAAGGCAAAGGCCTGAAAACCGTTAACTTCCGTCTACGCGACTGGGGTGTATCCCGTCAGCGTTACTGGGGTGCTCCAATCCCAATGGTGACGACTGAAGACGGCGAAGTTCACCCGGTACCAGCTGATCAGCTACCAGTGATCCTGCCTGAAGATGTGGTGATGGACGGCGTAACTAGCCCGATCAAAGCCGACAAAGAGTGGGCGAAGACTACGTTCAACGGCCAGCCAGCACTGCTTGAGACGGATACCTTCGATACCTTCATGGAATCGTCTTGGTACTACGCACGCTACTGTTCGCCACAGGCTGACGAGATGCTAGATTCTGATGCCGCGAACTACTGGCTGCCAGTTGACCAGTACATCGGTGGTATCGAGCACGCATGTATGCACCTGCTGTACTCTCGCTTCTTCCACAAACTACTGCGCGACTGTGGTATGGTTACCAGCGACGAGCCGTTCAAGCAGCTACTTTGTCAGGGTATGGTACTGGCTGATGCTTACTACTACACCAACGACAAAGGCGCGAAAATCTGGGTTGCCCCAACCGACGTAACGGTTGAGCGTGACGACAAAGGCCGTATCACCAAGGCTGTTGATAACGAAGGCAACGAAGTGGTTCACTCGGGCATGACCAAGATGTCCAAGTCGAAGAACAACGGTATCGACCCGCAAGAAATGGTTGATAAGTACGGTGCCGACACCGTTCGCTTGTTCATGATGTTCGCTTCTCCTGCCGACATGACGCTGGAATGGCAAGAATCTGGTGTTGAAGGTGCTAACCGCTTCCTAAAACGTGTTTGGAAACTGGTTCACGACCACACAGCCAAAGGCGAAACTGAAGCGCTAGATGTAACTGCTCTAACTTCAGATCAGAAAGCCCTACGCCGCGATGTTCACAAAACTATCGCTAAAGTGGGCGATGACATCGGCCGCCGCCAGACATTCAACACGGCTATCGCAGCTATCATGGAGTTGATGAACAAGCTGACCAAAGCCTCGCAGGAAAGTGCACAAGACCGTGCCCTACTAGACGAAGCACTGAAAGCTATCGTTCGTATGCTATACCCAATGACTCCGCATATCTGTTTCGAGATGTGGGAAGCGCTGGGCCAGAGCGACGTTGACCATGCTGATTGGCCTGTGGCTGACGACAAAGCCTTGGTTGAAGACGAGAAACTGATTGTTGTTCAGGTAAACGGCAAGCTGCGTGCTAAGCTGACAGTAGCCGCTGATGCAACAAAAGAACAAGTCGAAGCCTTGGCAATGGCCGATGAAGGCGTGACCAAATTCACTAGCGAAAAAACAATTCGCAAAGTGATTTACGTACCGGGCAAACTGCTGAATATCGTTGCTAACTAATTTCGCATCGAACTAAAGCAGTTTCCCAGTGCCTAACCTGTGGCTCCTGTATGGAGCCACAGTTTAATCCGGCTCACCCACCCTTTTTTAGCACCATCCGCGTCAGCCGGTCAGTTTTCACTTTTTTTCATGGAGCAGACTCGGTGAGAGCTTTCATTTCTGCAAAAAGCATTATCCGAACCTTCTTTGTTGTCCTTATGGCGTTGGCAACTGCATCTTGCGGTTTTCACCTCCGTGGTAACTACATGCTACCCGACGACATTGCCAAACTTTCCCTGACCAGCTTTGACCAATACGGCCAGCTGCACCGCCAGGTAAAGTCCCAATTCCAGCTACATGGTATCGAGCCTGTTGCACCTTCGGCCCAGGTACCTAACCTGCACCTGATCAGCGAGTCGACCGGTGAACGTACCCTGTCGCTTTACCAGAACGCCCGTGCTGCCGAATACGAACTTACCTACATCGTACAGTACCGTATCGTGGTACCAGGCAAAGGTAGTCAAAGCTATACCACCCGAGTCAACCGTACCTTCCTCGATAACCCGCTGACTGCACTGGCAAAATCTGTCGAGCGAGACATGATCGAGCAGGAAATGCGCGAGCAGGCCGCCAAGCAGATCATGCGCCAGCTTGCCCGCCTGACAGCCGTTTTCAATAAGATGGAAGAAGAAGAGCTCGAAGCCCTGCTAGAACAAAGCGCTAACAGCGAGAGTAATGAACAAGTCAGTACCGAGCTTGGCCTAGATGTGAAGGCAGAAAGCGTATCAGCCTCTGACAACAGCAACCAGTCAGCGATGCAGGTTGAGTCTGCACAATGAGGATCTACCCGGAACAATTGGCGCAGCAGCTATCAAAAGGGCTGCGTCAAGCTTACCTGCTAAGTGGCAATGAGCCTCTGCTAAAACTGGAATCTGCCGACAACATCAAACAAGCGGCCCAACAAGCCGGCTTCGATGAACGCCACAGCTTTACTGTGGATGCGCAGCTCGATTGGAATACGGTACTCGATTGCTGCCAGGCCATGAGCCTGTTTTCATCCCGCCAGATCATTGAGCTTGAGCTGCCTGAGAATGGCCTCAATGCCCAGCAAGCCAAATCCCTGCAGGAAGTGATAGACAGCATTCACGAGGATATCTTGCTGCTGGTACAAGGCCCGCGCCTCAACAAGAAGCAGGAGAGTACCAAGTGGTTCAAGGCCCTTGATGTCAAGGGGCTTTATATCCCTTGTAATACCCCAGAAGCCAGACACTTGCCGCGCTTTATCCAGGGACGTTGCCAACAGCTTGGCCTCAAGCCGGACCATGAATCGGTACAGCTGTTGGCACAATGGCACGAGGGTAACCTACTTGCGCTGGCCCAGAGCCTACAGAAACTGGTACTGCTCTACCCCGACGGCGACCTGACCATTGTCCGCTTAGAGGAGGCATTAAGCCGTCACAACCACTACACGCCATTCCAGTTGCTTGATGCCGTGCTAGCCGGCCAGGCCAAGCGCAGCCAACGGGTTTTGCGCCAACTGCAAGGCGAAGGGGTTGAAGCAGTGATCCTGCTACGCACGTTACAGCGTGAACTTACCCAGTTGTATAAAATGCAAGAGATGGGTAGCAAAGGCACTTCACTCAATAACATCTTCGAGAATTTCAGGATCTGGCAAAGCCGCCGGGAAGTCTACATCGGTGCCCTGCACAGATTGCCGTTACCGGTTATCATCAAATTGCTGCACCAGTTGGCCGAGTTGGAGCTAAGGGTCAAAACCGACTTCGACTACCAGCCATGGGATGCCCTTTCGGCACTGTGTGCTGAAATGTGCGGAGTGCATACCGCTATCCCGGGCAAGCTTTAACCACCAAGAACAACTAAGGCGCAGGCTATGTAAAGTTACTGCTAACTTGTATTGAACAAGCTTGAGCATGGTATACTGCGCCGCTACATTGGGACCCAGTCCTATCTAGGTCTACAGTAAAGACACCAAACACACAAAAGAGGACCCCCTTTTGCAGGTTCAAGAACTACACGATTTTATTGTTGATAAAGTAGATGACATCAAAGCACAGGACATTGTTACCCTGGATGTTCGCGGTAAATCAAGCATCACTGATTTCATGGTACTGTGCACCGGTACCTCTAACCGTCATGTCGCCTCGATTGCCGATCACGTTAACAAGGAATCGAAACTGATTGACTACCCGCCATTTGGGATCAGCGGCGAAGAAGACGGTGAGTGGGTTATCGTTGATATGGGTAGCGTTATGCTGCACATCATGCAGGAAGACGCGCGTAACCTGTACCAACTGGAGAAGCTTTGGGGCTAACCGACAATGAAGCTTCAACTGATTGCTGTTGGCACCAAGATGCCGAAATGGGTCGAGGAAGGCTATAAAGAATACAGCCGCCGCTTCCCCAAAGACATGCCGCTTGAACTGGTCGAAATCACGGCTGGCAAGCGCGGCAAGAATGCCGACATCGCCCGTATCCTGCAAAAGGAAGGCGAAGCGATGCTGGCTGCAGTGCCAAAAGGCAACCGTATTGTCACCTTGGATATCCCTGGCAAGCGCTGGGATACCGAGCAGTTGGCCGGCCAACTGGAAAGCTGGAAACTGGACGGGCGTGATGTCTCTATCCTGATCGGTGGGCCGGAAGGCTTGGCGCCAGCCTGTAAGGCAGCAGCCGATCAAAGCTGGTCGCTATCACCACTGACGCTACCCCACCCGCTGGTACGTATCGTCATGGCCGAGAGCCTGTACCGTGCGTGGAGCATCACGGCTAACCATCCGTACCATAGGGAATAATGGGCAATGAGACAAAAGCGAACGCAGATCCGCGACCATCGGGCTGAGTCGGCGCTATTTTTCCGCCGGGCTCTTGTCTCATTTATCGGCATCGTCGTGCTGGTAGGGGTCTTGCTGACTAACCTGTATCATATCCAGATCCAGGAGCACGAAGACTACCAGACACGTTCGAACGATAACCGGATCAAAATTGTCCCTGTTGCGCCCAACCGTGGCCTGATCTATGACCGTAACGGTATCCTCCTCGCCGAGAACCGTCCGGTATATTCACTTGAGATCACCTCGGAAAAAGTGCCAGACAGGCAAGATACCTTCGACCGCCTCAAGGAATTGATGGGCGTTACCGATGAGCAAATCGAGCGCTTCGAGCGTGAGCGCCGCCGTACCCGTCGTTTCAAGTCAGTACCGATCCTCAACCAGATGACTGAAGATCAGGTTGCGCTGTTTTCGGTCAACCAACACCGTTTTCCAGGTGTCGAAGTCAAAGCCTACCTCAAGCGTCACTACCCTTACGGTGAAGCCCTGACCCATGTCTTGGGTTATGTAGCAAAAATCAACGACCGTGACCTCCAACGCCTTGAGCGTGAAGACAAAATCAACAACTACAAGGCAACCCGTGATATCGGCAAACTGGGTATCGAACGTTATTACGAAGATATGCTGCACGGCACCTCCGGCTACCAGGAAGTCGAGGTCAACAGCCGTGGCCGGATCATCCGTACCCTGAAGTATGTTCCGCCGATCCCTGGCAGTGACATCAAACTGAATATCGACATTGAGCTGCAGCTTTATGTCAAAGAACTACTCACTGAGCGTAAACTCGACCCAGATACCGGTGAGGAACTAATCAAGTACAGACGTGGCTCTGTGGTGGTGATGGACCCTCGTGATTCGTCAGTACTGGCCATGGTATCCAGCCCAAGCTACGATCCGAACCTGTTCGTCCATGGCATTTCCGGGCCTAAATACCGCGAATTGCTGAATGACAAAAACCGCCCGCTGGTTAACCGGGTCACACTGGGGATCTACCCGCCGGCCTCGACAGTCAAACCGATGATTGCGGTTGCAGCGCTGAGTGAAGGAGTGATCACAACCCGTACCACCCGAAATGACCCGGGTTACTGGCGTATACCAAACTCCAACAGTCGCCCGTTCCGTGACTGGCTGCGCTGGGGCCACGGCAAGGTCAATATCTACAAAGCGATTGAAGAGTCGGTAGATACCTTCTTCTACCAGATTGCTTACGACATGGGTATCGATCGCCTTTCTGACTGGATGAGCCGCTTTGGCTTCGGTGAATACACAGGTATCGACATCCACGAAGAGAGTAAGGCCAACATGCCGACCCGTGAGTGGAAGCAAGCCCGTTTCCGCCAGCCTTGGTATCAGGGTGATACGATTCCGGTCGGTATCGGACAGGGTTACTGGACAGCGACGCCATTACAAATTGCCAAAGCCACTACGGTACTGGTCAACCAGGGCCGGGTTCAGGCTCCACACCTGCTCAAAGACATCATAGATGAAGATGTTGAAAAACCGGCGGTCTATGATGATTTCCCACCTATCGACAATGTTGATGCTAAATATTGGGATGTCGCCAAACAAGGGATGTATCAGGTACTTTACGGCCCGCGTGGTACTGCCCGCCGTCCTTTCTATGGTACCGAGTACAAAGCCGGTGGTAAGTCAGGCTCGGCACAGGTCTTTGGCCTGGCTGAAGATCAGGAATACAACGCCGAGGAGTTGGAAGAGCACTTGCGCGACCATGCCCTGTTCACCGCCTTCGCTCCATATGATAAGCCGGAAGTCGTGGTATCCATGGTATTGGAAAATGCCGGTGGCGGCTCCTCCAACGGTGGTCCGGTAGCACGTCGGATTTTCGACCACATGCTGCTAAAACCGGAAACCCCAGACCCACTGGTAGAAATCGTCGATAAAAAATTAGCCGAGGTAGCGCAATGAGTATCATGGCCGCGACAGGCAACAAACGGACCTTGAGTGACCGCTTACACCTGGACTTCCCGCTGTTGATGGGGATCCTCACCCTGATGGGCTTCGCCCTGATGGTGATGTACAGCGCCAGCGGTCAGGAACTAGCCATGATGGAACGGCAAGCCATACGCATGGTGCTGTCATTGGGGATCATGTTTATTCTGGCCCAGATCTCTCCGCGCCATTATGAAACCTGGGCGCCCTACCTGTTCGGGGTCGGGCTGCTGTTGCTACTTGGCGTCCTATTTTTTGGTGAGGCTTCTAAAGGGGCCCAGCGCTGGCTCAATTTAGGTTTCGTCCGCTTCCAACCTTCGGAGCTGATAAAATTGGCGGTACCTTTGATGGTGGCACGCTTTATCGGCAATAACCCGCTGCCGCCGAGCCTGAAGAACATCGTCATCGCACTGGTGATGATTTTCGTTCCGACTATCTTGATTGCCAAGCAGCCAGACTTGGGAACATCCATCCTGATCGCTGCATCAGGGGTATTTGTGTTGTTCCTCTCGGGCATGAGCTGGAAAATCATTGGTGCTGCGGGAGTGCTGGTCGGGGCATTCATCCCCGTACTGTGGATATTCCTGATGCGGGACTACCAACGGACCCGGGTACTGACCCTGTTCAACCCTGAATCCGATCCACTCGGTGCTGGTTACCATATTATCCAGTCGAAAATTGCCATTGGCTCCGGTGGCTTGTCCGGCAAGGGCTGGCTGCAAGGTACCCAGTCCCAACTAGAGTTCTTGCCCGAGCGCCACACCGACTTCATCTTTGCGGTAATTGCCGAGGAATGGGGCCTGATCGGTGTACTGTGCCTGCTGGCTATCTACCTATTTATCATCGGGCGGGGCTTGCTGCTGGCCAGTCGTGCCCAGACAGCCTTCGGCCGGATGATGTCAGGCAGTATTGTGCTGAGCTTTTTCGTTTATATTTTTGTAAACATCGGGATGGTTAGCGGGCTGCTTCCTGTCGTGGGTGTGCCGCTCCCGCTGGTTAGCTACGGGGGGACCTCGATGGTGACCCTGATGGCAGGCTTTGGCATCCTGATGTCTATCCATACCCATAGAAAAATGTTGTCCAAGGCGACCTAAATGCGCATATCCCCTTTACTCCTTGTTCTTATCCTTGCCGGATGTAGCTCGACGCCAAGCAACGAGCGTTACGATCTAGCTGACGATGTTGCACCAGAATCTTCACCGACATTGGATCATATTGAAGATGCCCAGCCGCGCTACGAGCCAAAGAGCCTGGCCGGTAACAAGGACTACACCCTACGCGGCGAGCACTACCAGATTGTGCAGGGTGATCAGCCGTTCGTTGAAGAAGGCTATGCCTCATGGTACGGCCAAAAGTTCCACGGCCATAAAACGTCCAACGGCGAGATCTACGACATGTACTCTATGACAGCGGCCCATAAAACGCTGCCACTACCGAGTTATGTCAAGGTTACCAATACCAACAATGGCAAAAGCGCCATTGTCCGCGTTAACGACCGAGGCCCCTTCCATGACGGCCGGATCATCGACCTGAGTATGGCTGCGGCGGCAAGGCTGGATGTCATCAAGCACGGTACGGCACCGGTTAAAATCGAGCTGATCCAAGTCGCCAAACCGGATAACCCGAACGAGTGGCAAAGTGCCAACCCTAACTTCTATTTTGTCCAGTTGGCTGCCGTAACCAATGCCGACAAAGCCGATCAGATAGCCAAGCAGCTGGAACAGGAGTTCGATACATCGGTTGATCTCAAGAAAGCCGATTCTGCAGAAATCTATCGCCTACGCCTCGGACCATACATCGACCGGGATGAAGCGATTATCCAGCGTGATAAAGCCAAAGCCGGACAGTACCCACAGGCTTTCATCATCACATCCAAACGTGAGTTGGAACCAAAATCCTAATTGGCTGTCATAAAAAAATACCAGAGCAGACACCTGCTTTGGTATTTTTTTGACTCAAACTTATGTCAAGATTCGCCTGCCGCACAACATATCCGAGCCCAAAGCTGGTCTCATATTGACAATCTGATATAGTGTGTGAAGTTTTTTACATTCGACAAATTAAGTTACAACCAACATGAAAAAATCTGCTGCACTTTTTCGCTCTGTTGCTATTTCGGCAACCTTGCTGGCTTCAGCAACAGCAGCGGCTGCCCCAGCTGTAGTACCTGAAGCTCCTCAGATTGCTGCCAAGGGCTATGTCCTAATGGACTACCATTCAGGCAAGATCCTGGCTGGCAACAAAGAATACGATCAAATCCCGCCTGCCAGCTTGACCAAAATGATGACCAGTTACGTTATCGGCCAAGAAGTTAACCGTGGCAATATCTCCATGGATGACACTGTGGTGATCAGCAAGAACGCCTGGGCCAAGAATTTCCCAGGTTCTTCAAAGATGTTCATCGAAGTCGGTAGCGAAGTAAAAGTTTCAGATCTTAACCGTGGCATCATCATCCAATCGGGCAACGATGCCTGTGTTGCCATGGCTGAGCATGTTGCTGGCTCTGAAGACTCTTTCGTCGATCTAATGAATGCATGGGCTAAGACCTTGGGTATGGACTCTACCCACTTTGCCAATGTCCATGGCCTAGATAACCCTGACCTATACACAACGCCGTATGATATGGCGCTACTTGCCCAGGGCCTGATCCGTGACGTGCCAGACGAGTTCGCGATCTACAAAGAGAAGTCTTTCACCTACAACGGTATCACCCAGTACAACCGTAACAGCCTACTGTGGGATAAAAGCCTCAACGTTGACGGCCTGAAAACCGGCCATACCAACAATGCCGGCTACAGCCTGGTTAGCACCGCAACCGAAGGCCAGATGCGCCTAATCGCGGTGGTAATGGGTACCAGTAACCCGAACGCCCGTAAAGCAGAGAGCAAGAAACTGCTGAACTACGGCTTCCGTTTCTTCGAAACAGTTTCCCCTCATAAAGCCAACGAAACCTTTGTGACCGAAAAAGTCTGGATGGGTGACAAAGACGAGGTATCCCTTGGCGTAAGCGAAGATACTTTCGTAACACTTCCTCGCGGCCAGACTAAAGATCTGTCAGCAAGCTTTGTGCTAGAAAAAGAGCTTAAAGCGCCAATCAGCAAAGGCGATGTCGTCGGTAAGCTGTATTACCGTGTTGGTGATGAAGATATTGCCGAGTACCCGCTGCTAGCTTTGGATGACATCAAAGAAGGCAGCATGTTCAGCCGCCTGATTGATTACATCATGCTGCTATTCAAGGGCTGGTTGAGCTAACTCAGCCATAGCGGATATAACACCCCGATAAATAAAGAAAAGAGGCAACCTTGGGTTGCCTCTTTCTTTTTCGGCCGTTTGAGAGCCCACCTGATGACTTGTGAAAAAGCCCTATACCCATTAATATGCTCGGCTAACATCGCAAAATGAATGCAAATACTCGGAGTTCAGCATGCAGCAGCAAGAGCAGCCAAAACTTAAAGATCTTCTAGAGTTCCCATGTAAGTTCACTTACAAGGTGATGGGTTACAACAAACCTGAACTCCCTGATCTGGTTGTTGAGGTGATCCAGCGTCACGCACCGGGCGACTACACCCCGGACGTTAAGCCAAGTGGCAAAGGGACCTACAGTGCCGTGTCTGTTTCTATCACAGCAACTTCTATTGAACAGGTAGAAACCCTGTACAAAGAGCTGGGTGAAATCGACATTGTCCGTGTCGTGTTGTAAGCACTACCCTAATCCCCTATAAAATTGGCGGCTGTAAATTCAGCCGCCAAGTTTTATAATACCAATCGGTATTGAACACCCATGCGGGGTGTCAGTTTTTCAGGCTTCGCCAAATGACTAAATGGGTGTGACATTGCAAGATAAGATTATAATTCGCAACCTCGGCCGCCAAGATTACCAACCAATCTGGCAGGCTATGCATAAGTTCACCGACGAACGTAGCCCGGAAACCACGGACGAAGTCTGGCTGGTTGAACACAACCCTGTGTTTACCCAAGGTCAGGCAGGCAAAGCCGAGCACCTGCTCAACACCGGGGATATCCCCGTGGTGCAAAGCGACCGTGGTGGTCAGGTTACCTATCACGGGCCAGGCCAACTCGTTGCCTATGTCCTTGTCGACCTGCGTCGAAAGAAAATGGGTGTGCGCGACCTCGTCACGCATATTGAAAATACAATTATCAAGACCCTTTCCCATTTCGGGATTGAGTCCAATGCCCGCCCTGATGCGCCGGGTGTCTATGTCTCCGGTCAGAAGATATGTTCACTTGGGCTACGGATCAGACGCGGCTGCTCTTTTCACGGTCTGGCACTCAATATCAATATGGATTTGGCTCCTTTCCTTCGCATCAACCCGTGCGGTTATGCAGGGATGGAAATGACGCAAACAGCGTTATTGAATGGGCCATCTGAACTAGCGGAAATTCAGCCTGTACTTGTAGAAGAGCTGGTCAACCTGCTCGATTACCAGAGCATTGAGTGGAAAACGGAAAGCAATTCATGAGTAAACCAATCAAAATTGAACAAGGTGTCAAATACCGTGATGCCGACAAGATGGCCCTGATCCCAACCCGTAATGTCGAGGTTGAGGAAGCGCCGAAGGAAGTACTGCGCAAGCCTGAGTGGATGAAGATCAAACTCCCAGCAGACAGCAAGCGTATCCAGGACATTAAGTCTGCGATGCGCAAGAACAAGCTGCACTCAGTGTGTGAAGAAGCCTCTTGCCCGAACTTGGCAGAGTGTTTCAACCACGGCACGGCAACCTTTATGATCCTCGGCGCGATTTGTACCCGTCGCTGCCCATTCTGTGACGTTGCCCACGGCCGCCCATTGCCGCCGAATGCCGAAGAGCCACAGCAGCTAGCCAAAACAATCGCAGACATGAAGCTACGCTACGTCGTAGTCACTTCTGTAGACCGTGATGACCTACGTGATGGCGGTGCCCAGCACTTCGCTGATTGTACTCGTGAAATTCGCGCTCTAAACCCAGAGATCAAAATCGAAACCTTGGTGCCTGATTTCCGTGGTCGTATGGATCGTGCGCTGGACATCTTGCGTGACAATCCGCCAGATGTATTCAACCACAACCTTGAAACCGCTCCTCGCCTATACCGCAAGGCTCGTCCTGGTGCAAATTACCAGTGGTCACTGGATCTGCTGAAAAAGTTCAAGGAAATGCACCCTGAAGTGCCGACCAAATCAGGTCTGATGATGGGTTTGGGTGAAACCAAAGAAGAGATCATCGATGTACTGAAAGATCTTCGTGCCCACGGTGTGACCATGCTGACACTGGGTCAATACCTAGCACCAAGCCGCCACCACCTACCGGTTGAGCGCTACGTGCCACCAGCTGAATTCGATGAGCTAAAAGAAATTGCCCTTGAACTTGGCTTTACCCATGCTGCATGTGGCCCATTCGTTCGCTCTTCTTACCATGCTGATATGCAGGCCAAAGGCGAAGAAGTGAAGTAAGCATAATATGACTGCCAAGTGCCTTCCCTACGGGGTACTTGGCAACATAGGCTTATTTAGCACATAAAAAAACGCAGCTGGACCAGCTGCGTTTTTAATTGCTATCTATTTTATGGCTTAGCCTTGGTTGGCTCGCTCGATAGCGGCTGCCATTACAGGTGCAAGGCTGTTCAACGCTTGCTCGGTCACAGGTTTGCCGTCGGTATCAGTAATATTGATAGACGTTCGGTTGCCCAAATCACCTAGCTGTAAATTATAAGCACGGTTTTCTAGTTCAATCGGCTGAGTGCCTAGATCTGCCCAGAATTCATCATCTGGCGATTTGAACTGTACCTCGACCACACCCTGCGAGCGGTTACGGCCTTCAACCGTGAAGCCAAGTTGGCCCAATACCTCTGGTAGACGTTCCCAGAACACGTTGTACGGTGCACGGGCAATAATCACCGGCAGACCGCTACGGTCCTGTCCCATAGAGATAGGGATCTGCTTGATCAACTCCTGAGCTCGTAAACGGGCCAGCTCTCGTTCCTGTTCATCGTAGCGAGATGTCACCAGGTTGGTCATCAGAATGCTGTAGCGCTCTTTGTTCTCAACGCTTACCGTTTGCTCGACACCACCTTCACGCCAATCAACCAACATGATCCGGTAGCTATAACGGCCACCATTGGCGGATTTTTCGATGCGATAGCGGCTACCGATTTCGGTATCCTCATCTTCGTTGTTCCAGCTGATCCAGTCAGTCTCAAGCACATCGGCACTCTGGCTTCTCAGGGCGATGTTCTGCTCGGCAATCAATTTACGGGTCACCGACCATACCTCGGTCAGATCTTCCTGCTTGACCATCACCAAGGTCACACCATCATCGTCCCGCAACGCTCGTGCACCTGGGATCAACGCCAGTACCTGTTGCGGCGGGCGGATATCAACCCCGGAGCCAATGGCACCCTGATACTCACCAGCCGGAATGTCGTAGTCACTGACCTGCCCTGACTGGGCATCGCTAGGCAATGTCCAGCTTTCCAACGGTTGGGTATTGAGGTAATTAAAATCCTGATTAGCCTGACGGCGACGTTCGGCGCCATCAGAACAACCAGCCAGTGTTACTACTGCAACGGCAGCCGCCACCAGCTTATACTTATAATTCATTACGCTTCTGCGCTCCTACGCTCTAGCAAATTACAGCAGTACGTTCGCATCCTTGAGTGCTTCGGCTACTACTGGTTGGGCAGATTCGCTCAGCTCTGTCAATGGCAGGCGAAGCGTACCATACGAGACAAGGCCAAGCTGATGAGCCGCCCATTTTACCGGGATAGGGTTGGATTCGACAAACAATTGCTTATGAAGTGGCATCAATCGTTGGTTGATATCAATGGCAGCATCCATCTGGCCTGACAGCGCCAATTTGAACATCTGTGACATATCGGCTGCTGCTACGTTAGCTGTGACTGAAATCACACCATGGCCACCTTCAGCAACGAAATCCAACCCTGTGGCATCATCACCGCTTAGTTGGATAAAATCATCGCCACAAAGTTCCCGGGTTTTCTGGACACGGGACAAATCAGCTGTCGCATCTTTAATACCGACGATGTTATCAATCTTCGCCAGTCGAGCCACGGTTTCTGGCAACAGGTCAACAGCAGTACGCCCAGGTACATTGTATAGGATCTGAGGCAGGTCGGTTGCTTCAGCAATCGCTTTGAAGTGCTGGTACAGGCCTTCTTGGGTTGGCTTGTTATAGTAAGGTGTGACGGTCAAACAACCCGCAACACCTGTGCCAGAAAAGAGTTTGCTAAAGGTGATGGCTTCATGCGTCGCATTGGCCCCGGTACCTGCAATGACCGGCACGCGGCCTTGTGCATATTCCAAGGTTTTCAATACCACCTTCACATGCTCGTCGACAGTCAGTGTGGCTGACTCGCCGGTTGTGCCGACTGCGACAATCGCATCGGTGCCTGCGGCAATGTGGTATTCTACAAGTGACGCCAAACTGGCGTAATCAACTTCACCGGCTTCGTCGAGCGGTGTAATTAGCGCTACCATGCTTCCTGAAAACATGTCCATCTCCCCTGAATAAATATATCCCTGGCCTCATCATGAATTTATGCTGGATAAGCGAATAATCAAGCGGCCAAGACAAACCATACTACTTTTCAGTAACAGTAAACTCAAGACAGAAGTATGTAAATCAGTGAAGGCTAACTCTTTGCCAACAGCTCACTTTTACATCTACTTTTTTGCTGCTAATAATGCGCGACAAATCACCGCCTGATTTGCAACCGTTCACTTTTTGCATCTTCAGGAGATATTCCTTTTCAGCTAACCGGTCTGTGCTAACATGCAGAAGGTATTCAAAATGTGATGTAAAAATATGGAACATTATCTCGTCGTAACAGCGGTTGGCACCGACCGCCCGGGCATCTCGGATGAAGTCACCCGGCTCATCACCCTTTGCAACTGCAACATCGTTGACAGCCGACTGGCCCTTTTCGGCCAAGAATTTACCCTGATCATGCTGCTGTCAGGCTCGGCCAATGCCATTTCTCGAGTTGAGTCCACCTTACCGCTAAAGGCCAGTGAGCATGACTTGCTGACAGTGATGAAACGCACTACCAAACACGAATACCGTCATTTTGCCTACACCGCTGACTTCCAAATAGAGGCCAATGACAGCCCAGGCTTGATTGAACAGTTCACCCGCTTCTTTGCCTCCAGGGCAATCGACATCGCTTCACTCAGCGCCCACACCCAGGAAAGCAAACAGGACGGCTCTCCCAATAGATTTCAGCTGCAGATCGGGACAAACCTGCCTGAAGGCTGTAACCTAATGACCTTACAAGAAGAATTTGAAGCACTTTGCCAAGACTTGGTCGTCAGCGGCAACGTGACTTTCGTCGGCCATAATCAATAAGGAATCCACTATGAAGACTTTGACCGCCGGTACGCCTGCGCCAGCCTTCACTCTGCAAAACCAAAATGACGAGCCTGTCAGCCTGGCTGACTTTAAAGGTAAGAAAGTCCTCGCTTACTTCTACCCGAAAGCCATGACTCCGGGTTGTACGGTTCAGGCTTGCGGCCTGCGTGATAGTAAAGCTGAGTTAGACGAATTCAATGTCGAAGTGCTGGGTATCAGTATCGATGCCGTCAAGCGCCTGCCAAAGTTTATCGAACGTGATAACCTCAACTTCACCCTGCTATCGGATGAAGACCATGCGGTTGCCGATCAGTTTGGTGTATGGGGCGAGAAGAAGTTCATGGGCAAAATCTATGATGGACTGCACCGCATCAGCTTCCTGATTGATGAAAACGGTGTGATTGAACATGTCTTCAACAAGTTCAAGACCAAAGATCACCATGAAGTTGTATTGGCTTACCTGAAAGAGAACAGCTAATCGTCCCTCTCTGGTGTCTATAACGAGCGCTACTTGCCCTATTGCAAGTGGCGCTTTTTTTATATTAGTCACTGTTTAGCTGAGTTCGAAAATGTGGCAAGTCAAACATTGCCAACTGAGTGTTAGGCGTTAAAGCGGGCGCTCAAAGGCGGCAAAGCTATTCGTTCATCTTTCAGGCGTTGATCATGGTGGTAATCTTCACTTGGAATGATTCGCCAACCTTTTTTGAAATGAGTATTGAGGGCGCAGACCAGTTCAAAGAAGCTCCAACGGTCCTTGGCATTACTGTCAAGATGATAAAGCCCGGCGTCATTCCGCTCTATCAATTGTAAAAAGGCGAATGCCGTATCTTCCATATGTGAGGTTGCGGGAAACCAACCCACACTTGCCCTGATAACCCCATGCTTATTGTTCTGTTGTTCTAGGTGAGCCAGCATATTATTGCCTCCCCCCCTTTCATGAAACTGCCAGCCAATCCGGGCAATCATTGCATTGGGGTTCACCTTCCAGATCGCATCTTCACAACGGATCTTATATTGCCCATATGCGTCTTTTGCATTCCTATCCTGAAAAATGCCGTAAGGGCCATCCTGTTCGCTATCAAAGACCATGGCGGTGCTGACAAATAGATAAGGAATATTTCGCCATGCACACCGCTGTGCAAGCCATCCTGCCCACTCTTCACTTCCCATCGCCATATGGCACACGGCATCAACACGAAGGCTTTGCCAGAACGACTCACTCCGCTCTTTATCTTCAGGAGATACATGGTGATGGTTCCACTCTATGACGTCCCAACCACGAAGTCTGAACTGCGCCGCCACTATAGGTCCAAGTGTTCCGGTTAATCCTGTCATTAAAACTGTTTTCATCACGTAGCACTGCCCTTGAAATAGCCCGTATCCAGTTAATCACAGCTAATATATTGCTCAATAAAATGCCTGTTATTCCCTTATGCTGGGCACACTTTGTAGCAGCAAAACGAACCCAATTGCGGTCTGCCTCCAGTTTTGTGCCGAAAATACTAGAACTGACAGATAACAAAAAGGCCGCTGCTGCGACCTTTGTGTGGATATCTATTTGAGGTGTACTCGCTATTCTTCGAGGTGCTCTTCTATTGGCGGCTCAGTGGCCGGCAGGGCATTCCATACAGCCTTGACCAAGGTCGCCAATGGGATAGCAAAGAATACGCCCCAGAAGCCCCACATGCCACCAAACACCAAGACTGCAACAATGATTGCCACCGGGTGCAAGTTAACCGCTTCAGAGAACAGGATTGGTACCAGTACGTTACCGTCCAGAGCCTGGATAATGCCGTAGGCCACCAGCAACCACCAGAACTCGGGGCTGATCCCCCATTGGAACAAACCTACCATCGCCACCGGCAGGGTGACCGCGGCTGCACCGATATACGGGATCAATACCGAGAAACCGACCAACACCCCGAGCAATACCGCATAACGCAGATCCATCAGTGCGAACGTGATGTAACTGACAATACCAACTATGAAGATTTCGGTGACCTTGCCACGAATATAGTTTGAGATCTGCTGGTTCATTTCTGCCCCAACCTTGCTGGTTAGGCGGCGGTTCTTTGGCAGCAGGCCACTGAGCATCTCTAGCATCTCTTCCTTGTCCTTAAGCAGGAAGAACACCAGCAAAGGGACCAAAATCAGGTAAACGGCCAGGGTGGCTAGGCTAACCAATGACGCCAACGATCCCTTCACGGCACTTTCACCCAACCCAAGCACCTTTTCTCTCAGGGTGACCATAAAGGTAGAGACTTGATGCGGCTGGACAAAATCAGGATAGCGATCAGGTAGGCTCGATACATATTCCTGCAGGCCATTGAACATATTCGGCACATCGGCAATCAAATTACCTACCTGATGCCAAATAGTTGGTACCAGGCCAAATACTGCCATCACCATTACACCGGCAAAAATCAGCAGTACCCCCATCACTGAAAGCGTTCTTGGTAGACCCAAGCGTGTCAGTTGCATCACCGGCCATTCAAGCAGGTAGGCAAGGACAATCGCCACCAGCAATGGCGCAATCAGGTTACCGAAGAAGTAGATCGTCAGGAAGCCACCCAACAGAATAGCTACCAAGCTCACGGCGTGGGGATCGGAAAATCGTCGCTTATACCAGCGAGTCAGCATATCCAGCATAAAATGTTTACTGCCTTTTGGTCACAATAATTTCAAGTACCTGTCGGTTGTCCAACTGTACATCAATAATAAAGCCATGGTTTGAGAGGTAGCGGGGAATATCCTGCCGTGCCCCTGTGTCAGTGATGTGAATTTCTAGCTTGTCGCCCACATTAAGCGCCTGGGCCGCCCTTTTTGCCAATAGCAATGCCATTGGGCAGCGTTCCGTCGTCAAATTAAGCAATACAGGTTCCATTCCGGTATACTGACAAATATCATCCATCAGGTTATTGTAAAGGACATTCGAACGACAAAAAAGAAACCTGTCAAAGGTTTCGCTGTCTGACCTTGGTGAAAAACAGCGTTATTCAGGAAAGATTTAGCCTCGCAGTAGTGCGAATGCAGGAACACGCAACAGAAGGCGGTATCAATTATTACTATGTTTCGATTTGCTAAGGCGCCAGCCTATCTTCTTATCAGTGCACTACTCGGCACTAGCATTGCGGCTCCGGCCAACGACTTGAGCAGCCTGCCCGACATAGGCACAGCTGCGGCAGCGACGCTCAGCATTGAAAAGGAAATAGAGTATGGTGACGCCTATATGCGAATGATCCGGGCCAGTATGCCAGTGATCAGCGACCCGCTCCTATCCGAATATATCAGTGATCTGGGCCACCGTTTGGTTGCCAACGCCAACGATGTCCGTACCCCGTTCAATTTCTTCATGATCCAGAACAGGCAAATCAATGCGTTCGCTTTCTTCGGCGGCCATGTGGCGATTCATTCCGGGTTGTTCCTCCATGCCAAGACCGAAAGTGAGTTAGCCTCGGTTGTTGCGCACGAAATCGCCCACGTCACCCAGCGCCACCTTGCCCGCAGTATGGAAGATCAGGCGAGGAAATCACCGGCCACATTGGCAGCACTAATTGGTTCCATGATGCTAGCCATTGCATCGCCGGAAGCGGGTATCGCAGCGATACATGCGACGACGGCGGCATCGGCGCAGGGCCAAATCAACTACACCCGTAGCAATGAAAAAGAAGCTGACCGGATCGGTATAGCCACTTTGTCCAAAGCCGGCTTTGATGTGCAGGCCATGCCACGTTTCTTTGGCCGTCTCGCTGACCAGTACCGCTATGTCAGTACGCCTCCACCAATGCTGCTGACCCACCCGTTGCCTGAATCGCGCATTACCGACAGCCGCAGCCGTGCCAACCAGTTCCCGGCCCGCCAGGTTGCAACCTCGAAACGCTACCAGTTGGCAAGGTCCCGGATCGTCGCCCGCTATGCCGGAATCGACAGCAACGCAGCCCTTGACTGGTTCGAACGCCAAGAAAAAAGAAGTAATGCCGTAACCAAGGATGCTATCGCCTACGGAAAGGCGCTGGTCTATATCGATTCAGAGCAATACGAGAAAGCCCATGCCTTGCTTGATCCGCTATTAGCCAAAGAGCCAAATAACCGTTTCTATATCGACTCGGCCACTGATCTCGATTTGCATCAGAAGAAATATGACCGTGCCATCAGCCGCTTAGAAGCAGCACAGAAGGCCAACCCTAACAACAAGGTATTGCGCCTGAATCTGGCCAATGCATTACAGGAAGCGGATCGCAACAATGAAAGTATCCCAATCCTAACCCGCTACACCTATGACAATCCGGAAGATCCTAACGGTTGGCACTTGTTAGCACAGGCACAGGCTGCCAATGGCCGCCGTGATGCGGAACTCGCAGCCAGGGCCGAATTGCTTGCCCTACGCGGGGCATGGGAAAAGGCTATCCAGATGTATATCCAGGCCAGCCAAATTGTTGAAGTCAATTCACTGGATCAGGCCCGCTATGATGCCCGGATAGATCAGCTGCGATTGGCCAGACAGCGCTTTGCCAATCTCTGATCGCGCTCTCAAAGAACCGGGAGCCTAGCATTCCTTCTTGATGACAGCTGTTCTACAATGGGGCAACATCATCAAAACAATTTGTAACCGGCGTGACCAACACGCCGGTTACCTTTTAGAAGGAAGTACCATGTCAGTCACCATTTACCACAACCCGCGTTGCTCAAAAAGCCGCCAAACCCTTGCGCTACTAGAAGAGAAAGGGATCACCCCAACCATCGTCAAATACCTCGATGACACCCCTTCAGCCGAGCAGATCCAAACCTTGTTGAGCCAGCTGGGCTACACCTCAGCTCGCGAGATGATGCGCACCAAAGAAGCCCTGTACAAAGAGCTGGAGCTTGGAGGCGCAGACATCACCGAGCAGCAACTGATTGATGCAATGGCGGCCAATCCGAAGCTGATTGAGCGCCCTATTGTCGTTAACGGTGACCGTGCAGCCATGGGCCGCCCACCAGAGCAAGTCCTAGACATCCTTTAATCTCTCGAGGCGCTTATGCATAGCATTCTCGTGTTGTATTACAGCCGCCACGGCTCCACTCGCCAGCTGGCGCGGCAAATTGCTCGTGGTATCGAGCAGGTTGCTGGCTGCGAGGCTGTATTGCGCACTGTCGCCGAGCTTGGCGCTGACGGCCAACTGCAGCTTGAAGCCACAGGTGATCCGCTAGTGACCAAAACCGACCTGCAGCAATGTGCAGGGCTGGCTCTCGGTAGCCCGGTCCGGTTTGGCAACATGGCCGCGCCGCTCAAGCATTTTATTGACTCAACCAGCGCCGAGTGGCTGAACGGTACCCTGATCGGCAAACCGGCTTGTGTGTTCACCGCCTCCTCGTCAATGCACGGGGGGCAGGAAACCACCCTGCAATCGATGATGCTGCCGCTGCTGCATCACGGCATGTTGATTGTCGGCCTGCCCTATTCAGAGCCGGCGTTGCATACAACCGGAACGGGAGGGACTCCTTACGGCCCTTCTCACCTCAACCATGAGCAATCGCGCCAGTTAAGTGCAGAAGAATGTGAATTGGCCCAAGCCTGTGGCAAACGCCTGGCGGAAACAACCTGCAAATTACAAGGATAGAAGTCATGACCGTCATGCAGAAAAAAACGCGCTTGCTACGCTATAGCGCCGTTTCCGCTAATCTAGGCCTATTGGCTTGGGTAGCCTTATGGCAGGCCAGCCTTTCCCCGCACCCACACCTCAATAACATGGTAATGGCGCTGGTCTGGATGGCTCCCTTGCTACTTCCGCTCAAGGGGATTTTGGCGGGCAAGCCTTATACCCATGCCTGGGCCAACTTCATCCTGATGTTCTATTTCCTCCATGCCCTGACCATCTTGTGGATCGATGACGGTGAGCGCTGGCTGGCACTGATTGAGTTATCGCTGACAACCGCAGCTTTCATAGCCAATATTTTGTTTGCCCGCCACCGTGGCAGGGAGTTGGGCCTCAAGCTGAAAAAGCTCTCCCAGGTTGAGAAAGAAGAAAGGGCCCGCCATGAGAGGCAATAGCGCTAGGCGTTGGACGTAAAAAACAAAACGGTGGCCAAGGCCACCGTTTTTAATGTCACAAGAATTTGCTTATGCTGCCGCTTACAGCGCAACAGGTGTTGACGCTGAATTCGACCAGCTAAAGACCGCAGCCTGTTTGGCAGGCTTAGCTTCGACCTGTGTATTCACAGCTTGTGGCTCACCATCCAATTGTTCGGTACCCGAAACATCCACCTCTGATGACTCGTCTCCCTCAGGGGCTGGCTGATCTGCTGGGGCCGGAGCCGAGATATCTGTTGCTCGCAGCATACCTTCTGGTTGTGGTGCTGGTTCATACTGCTCCGCCACTGGCGCAGTGACCGCTGATAGACGGCTGTCCTGACTCAGTTCACGCTGGAACACATCTTCAGTGCTTAGCAGTTGGACCGTAAACTCAACGCGGTCTCCCTGAATACGGTAAGCATTCACTCCGGCTACCGATGTCAGGTTGGTGATCAAGCGCTCCAAGGTAAAGAAATCTTTCGATGATTGGATATTCTCAACCACTACCGCCAACTGGCCGCTGGTATCGCCACCTAGCGGCACAGCATATTTGGCCCCCAGGATATCGGACACGCTATCGACCATCTGGCCAACCGTCGTCACCGTTTCACCGCTGTTACGGCCTTCGGATGGGGCTACCTGGTTACGGGCAAGCTGGTCGATATTTCCACTATATAACTGCCAATTCAGCGCAACTTGTTCGCCATCTTGCTGGCGGGCACGGACGACAAGCACGGCTTGTGGTTGGTAGCGCTGGCTTGCTGTCGCGATTGGTTGGGCAAAGCCACCCCAGATATCCGGAATGCTGATAGCCGTAACATCTTCAAAATCCCCGATAGGCATCATCACCGGCACACCGCGGCGGTCACCTTCACTCTGGATAAGCTTGGCCAAATCGTTATTTGACTGATCCCAGATAATGTTGCGGCTGCGGTTGGCGTCTTCTACCAGCCAAACCAACACACTCGGGCGCTGCTCACCCCAGAAGGTTGAGTTAGCCTGAGTCAGCAGGGTACGGATACGGTTGCGATCGAAAGTCAGCAGCAAGGTGCGCTGGCCATCTCGGTTGGCATAGCTGAACTGGCTGACGTATTGGCTACTGCTTCCCAGCGCCTTGGCAACGACTTCGTTCTCGACGATGTCACTCTGCCCTGATACCTTGATCAGTACCTGCTCTAGGGCCTGCTTCCTGGCTGCTTGCTCGGATTGGCGATCCGTATCAGGCAAGGCAACCTGCGCCTGATAAAGGTTTGTCACCGTGGCGGCCTTCAACGGCAAAGCCAAAAGTGCCAAGAAAAGTAATGCAATACGCAACATAAAGTACTCATTATCACTAAAGTTAATGCCCGATCATAAATTGAACATATCTTGCGGGGCAACTGCTACGAACACAAAAAAATCATTCAATTGTATTTTTCTGTTCCTAACTTTTTATAAGTCTTTGCTATATGACAATAATCAACGTCAATGTTCTGTAAGATTTCATTACATACATCACAAAATTATGCTGAGATCCTTTTTTGGCAAATTTTGCCGATTAGCCGTAGGTAAACGGTTGCCCCTGTGATAACATTCCGCGATTTTTTTTACAGACAGGGTGGAAATCAACCATGATGCAGATATTACAGGGTGCCCAAATGCTTTTCGTTGCATTTGGTGCATTGGTTCTGGTACCGCTTCTTACCGGGCTGGATCCTAACGTTGCCCTCTTCGGTGCCGGTATCGGTACCCTCCTCTTCCAAGTCATCACCAAACGCTCCGTCCCTATCTTCCTCGCCTCCTCTTTTGCTTTTATTGCCCCTATTATGTATGGCGTACAAACCTGGGGGATCCCTGCAACCATGGGTGGCCTAATGATGGCCGGTGTGATCTACGTTTGTATGGGTGCCATCATCAAGGTACGCGGCGTTGCGATTATCCATAAACTGCTACCACCAGTTGTAGTTGGCCCGGTGATCATGGTTATCGGCTTGGGTCTGGCACCAGCAGCGGTCAACATGGCGCTGGGTAAAACCGGTGACGGTGCAGTGCAGTTGGTCAACGGTGATGCTGCCTTGTGGATCTCTGCGATTTCACTGCTTGTGACCATTGGCTTCAGCGTCTTTGCCAAAGGCTTTTTCAAGCTTGTCCCGATTATGGCTGGTATTGTGGCAGGCTACTTGGTCAGCCTTGGTTTCGGCGTGGTTGACTTCACACCTGTGCAGCAGGCCGCTTGGTTAGCACTACCTAACTTCACTTTCCCTGAATTCAACATCAATGCCGTGCTGTTTATGATCCCAGTTGCCATTGCCCCGGCCGTTGAGCACGTTGGTGATATGCTGGCTATTTCTAACGTCACCGGTAAAGACTACCTGAAAAAACCAGGCCTGCACCGCACCATGGCGGGTGACGGGGTAGCAACGATGGCTGCTTCGATGTTCGGCGCGCCGCCGAACACCACTTACTCAGAGGTGACCGGTGCCGTAATGCTGACCAAAGCCTTCAATCCCGTGATCATGACCTATGCTGCTGTCACAGCGCTGGTTCTGGCGTTTGTCGGTAAGCTAGGTGCCGTGCTGCAAACCATCCCTGTGCCGGTTATGGGCGGTATTATGATCCTGCTGTTTGGCTCGATTGCCACCGTTGGCCTCAATACCCTGATCAAGAACCAAGTTGACTTGCACAAGGCTCGTAACCTGGTCATTGTAGCGGTAACACTGGTATTCGGTATCGGTGGTATGGCTTTCGGTATCGGCGAATTCAGCCTACAGGGCGTGAGCTTGTGCGGTATTGTGGCAATCCTACTGAACCTTATCTTGCCGGATGACCTTGGTGAGAACCATGTGGTCGATAATGCTCAAATGGAAGCGTCAGACAAGTAAACGATAAAACGTTAACCGGGTACCAGGTGTTAATGACCCCATACCCGGTTAGCCAAGGTATCGAGCACATAAAAAAAGCCGGATAACAATCCGGCTTTTTGTTTTTTCAGCGGTGCTTTAGACGTTATTTAGTACCGAAGATTTTGTCACCCGCATCGCCAAGACCCGGTACGATGTAGCCCTTGTCGTTTAGCTTCTCATCGATAGCGGCAGTGTATAGCTCGACATCTGGGTGTGCTTTCTCAAGCGCTGCAATACCTTCAGGCGCGGCAACCAACACTAGGACTTTGAACTGCTTACAGCCTTGCTCTTTCAGCAAGTCTAGAGTAGCAATCATAGAGCCGCCCGTTGCCAGCATAGGGTCAACAACCAGCGCGATACGCTCGTCGATGTTAGATGCTAGCTTGTTGAAGTAAGGAACTGGCTCAAGTGTTTCTTCGTCACGGTAGATACCAACCACACTGATACGGGCACTTGGCATATGCTCAAGTACACCGTCCATCATGCCTAGGCCGGCACGAAGAATTGGCACAACTGTTACTTTTTTACCTTTGATCTGATCAATTTCAACTGGACCATTCCAGCCTTCAATGGTAACTTTTTCTGTTTCGAAGTCTGAAGTCGCTTCATACGTCAGCAAGCTGCCAACTTCCGTTGCTAGTTCACGGAAACGCTTAGTGCTGATGTCACCTTCGCGCATAAGACCAATCTTATGTTTTACTAGTGGGTGTTTAACCTCAACGACTTTCATCTCTGACTCCTGGCAAATAAATTTCAAAAAATCGCACTATTATACACTAGACCATTTACGCTCTGGTAGGGGTGCAGCTGTTATTTGCTCAGGAAACACCCAGTGACAAATATTGACGCAAACGTTTTCCTTTCCGCCCTGACTGCTGTTATCATACCCCCGCTTTTTTACTTTAATACGTTGAGGAAACTCCTGTGAGCGGCAATAACTCTTCTCTTAGCTACAAAGATGCTGGTGTTGATATCGATGCAGGTAATGCATTAGTTGATCGTATTAAAGGGGTGGTAAAACGCACCCACCGTCCTGAAGTGATGGGCGGTATTGGCGGCTTTGGTGCATTGTGCAGCCTGCCGACCAAGTACAAAGAGCCAGTTTTGGTATCTGGTACAGACGGTGTTGGAACAAAACTGCGCCTGGCAATGGATCTGAACAAGCACGACACTATCGGTATCGATCTGGTTGCTATGTGTGTCAACGATTTGATCGTACAAGGTGCCGAGCCACTGTTCTTCCTTGATTACTACGCAACAGGCAAGCTGGACGTTGATACAGCAGCTGACGTGGTAGCCGGTATCGGTGAAGGTTGTATCCAGTCTGGCTGTGCACTAATCGGTGGCGAAACCGCTGAAATGCCTGGCATGTACCACGGCGAAGACTACGATGTTGCCGGCTTCTGTGTCGGTGTGGTTGAGAAAGCAGACATCATTGATGGCAGCAAAGTGGCAGAAGGCGATGCACTTATCGCTGTCGCTTCAAGCGGCCCACACTCGAACGGCTTTTCGCTGATCCGTAAGATCCTTGAGGTTTCAAATGCTGACCTAAGCCAGGAGCTAGAAGGCAAAGCCCTGTCTGAGCACCTACTAGAGCCAACTAAAATCTACGTTAAGTCGACCCTGAAGATGATGGAAAGCTGTGATGTTCACGCGATTTCCCACATCACAGGTGGTGGCTTCTGGGAGAACATCCCGCGCGTACTACCTGAAGGTGCCAAGGCAGTCGTTGATGGTAACAGCTGGCAATGGCCTGCTGTGTTCAACTGGCTACAACAAGCTGGTAACGTAGACACGTACGAGATGTACCGTACCTTCAACTGTGGTGTCGGTTTGGTGATTGCCCTGCCAAAAGAACAGGCAGAGCAAGCAATCAGCATCCTGAATGCCGAAGGCGAGCAAGCATGGCTACTGGGCCACATTGCTAACGCTAACGAAGGCGAAGAGCAGGTGGAGATCCTGTAAGCGATGAAGAATATCGTTGTTCTTATCTCAGGCAACGGCTCTAACCTTCAAGCGATGATTGATGCCTGCGAGTCAGGCATCATCAAGGACGCCCGCATCAGTGCGGTGTTGTCCAACAAGGCTGACGCTTACGGATTAGAGCGTGCCCGCCAAGCAGGCATTGATGCTCTGCATCTTTCTGCGGCTGACTATGCCGATCGTGCGGCTTTTGACCAAGCCATGGCCGAGCGCATTGACAGCTACCAGCCCGATCTTGTGATCCTCGCAGGCTTCATGCGCATCCTCAGCGGCGAATTTGTTCGCCACTATGAGGGGCGGATGCTTAATGTCCACCCTTCCCTGCTGCCGAAATACACTGGCCTTAATACCCACCAGCGGGCGATTGATGCCGGGGACAGCGAGCATGGTACCAGCGTCCATTTCGTTACTGAGGAACTCGACGGCGGTCCGGTGATCCTCCAGGCCAAGGTGCCAATCTTTGCCGGTGACGATGCCGAGGAAGTGATGGCACGCGTGCAGGAGCAGGAGCACCGTATCTACCCGATGGTTGCCAACTGGTGCCTGCAAGACCGTGTTGTAATGACAGACGGAAAAGCGGTTCTAGATGGGCTGATATTGCCCCTGTCCGGCTATGCGACCGATGAGTGATCGGGTTTGTTAGCAAACAGTACAGATACTAAAAACGCGACCTGAGGTCGCGTTTTTTATTTATCTGGCTTGATATTACAGCGTGCGGTTGAAGACCTGCTCGCCGAAGTGGAAAACATTGAACTCGCCAACTTCCATCTTGTGCCAACTTTCATCATTGGTCAGCGGTTGGGTGGCGATTACCGTCACGACATCGTTCGGCGTCGTCTCCTGATGGAAGTCAATGGTAACATCCTCATCAATCAGTGAGGCCTTGCCAAATGGTGCCCGGCGAGTGATCCAATGCAAATTGTTAGTGCAATAAGTTAGTACGTACTCACCATTACTCAATAACATGTTGTATACGCCCAGCCCACGTAGCTTGTCACAACTCTCCGCCAGTAGGTGATAGACGGCCTCCCAGTCATCCGGCGTATCCGGGAACCGGTCGTCTAGCTGCTTGAGCAGCCAGCAAAAAGCGATTTCACTGTCGGTATCCCCAACCGCCTTGAAGCGACCGGTATCCAGTTCGTCGTACCCCGTCAGTTGGCCGTTGTGGGCAAAGGTCCAGTACTGCCCCCATAACTCACGGGTAAACGGGTGGGTATTTTCCAAACTCACGCCGCCACGGTTTGCCTGCCGGATATGACTGACCACCGCACAACTCTTTATCGGGTATTCCTGTACCAACTCTGCAATACGCGATTTGCTGCTTGGGTTTGGGTCCTTGAAGGTCCTAAACCCCTTGCCCTCGTAAAAGGTAATCCCCCAGCCATCACTGTGCGGGCCAGTATTCCCGCCACGCTGCATCAAGCCGGTAAAACTAAAGCAAATATCTGTTGGCACATTGGCGCTCATGCCAAGTAATTCACACATAGTCCTTTATGCCCTTCCTCTGTTGCACCAGTCATCGAGACTGGATTATTCCGCCATTTCTTTTTCGATAAGCATGATCAAGATATGGATGATCTTGATATGTACTTCCTGGATACGATCAGCATAGCCGAAATGCGGCACGCGAATTTCCACATCAGCCAAGCCTGCCATCTTACCGCCGTCTTTACCAGTCAGGGCAATCACTTTCATCCCCTTGGCCTTGGCCGCTTCAATCGCTTTCAAGATATTACCGGAATTACCCGAGGTCGACAGGCCAAACAGAACATCACCCTGCGAACCGACCGCTTCAAGGTAGCGCGAAAAGACCGACTCATAGCCGAAGTCATTGCTCACACAAGACAGATGGCTCGGATCTGAAATCGCAATCCCCGGGTAGCCCGGACGGTTTTCACGGTAACGCCCCGTTAGCTCTTCGGCAAAATGCATCGCATCACAGTGAGATCCACCGTTACCACAAGACAACACCTTGCCACCTTGCTTAAACGACTCGGCCAGAAGTTTGGCAGCTGCTTCGATATCAGCAATATTCTTGTCATCGCTTAAAAAACGGTTGAGGACGTCTGCCGCTTCCGTCAACTCGGCGCGGATGGTGTCTTGATACATAGGACCTTCTCTGTCTTATCAAAAATTATTATCAACTAGCAGTGTACAAAGAAACGCTTGGAAGTGTCGACTCCTTAGATTGAACATTGTGAGTCTTTAGCGCCAAATGTTCACGTAATGAGTCGGCTGACGCACAGCAAGCGACATTATCCACGGCCAGAAGACCGGCTGATGCTAACTTCTTCTCAATATGCGCAGCCACACCAAGCAAGTAAACCGGGTAATCGCGGATCCGGTCAATGGCATTTTCCAATGCATGAATAGCGGTAATGTCGATGGTGCTGACATCACTGAAATCCAGCACCACCGCCTGGGTGTCCGGTGCCGTGTAGTCAATCACCGACAAGGCTTTTTCACTGGCGGCAAAGAACAGCGGGCCATTGATATCATACACAACCACATCTTCGCCAAAATTCTGGTGCGGGTGTCCACCCGTTACTTTGTCAACGGTCGTCAATGATGCAATTCGCTGGATAAACAGCACACCAGCTAGAAGCAGCCCCACCACCACAGCCACTACCATGTCAAAGACAACAGTTAGGGTGAAGCAAGTAAGCAATACGGCCACATCCCTGCGTGGTGCCACTTTTAGGGTATGAACAAAATGCGGCGCCTCGGACATGTTCCATGCCACCATGATTAACAGGCCAGCCAACGCACTCATAGGGACATAAGAAAGCATCGGGGCCAGAGCTATCATTGCAGCCAGTACAAACAGAGCATGGACTATGGCAGAGATGGGCGAAAATGCCCCAGCACGGATGTTGGTCGCGGTACGGGCAATGGCGGCGGTAGCCGGGATCCCGCCAAAGAAAGGCACCACGATATTAGCAAGGCCCTGGCCAACCAGTTCAGCATTGGGGTTATGCTTGGTACCGGTCATGCCATCGGCAACGACCGCACACAGTAAGGACTCGATACAACCTAACATGGCAATGGTAAATGCAGCTGGCAGCAGCTCAATCACTAGATCCCATGAAAAATGACCACCCTGCCAAGGCATCACTAACTGCGGCAATACCTGTGGGATCCCCTGACCAACCAAGTCTCCAATTTGATAATGGAATTTCTCACCCAATAGGCCGACATGGTTATCCCCCATCTGGTTGACAAACAAAGCCACCAAAGTGCCCGCTAAAAGTGCAACAACGTGGGCAGGAACCTTGGTCTTTAGCTTGGCCCAAAGGATGAAGACAGCAATCGTTACCAAACCCACCAGCGCATCCGCCATGTTCAGCGTTGGCATGGCACTGGCGTACGCCACCACCTTTTCCGGGAAATGAATAGGATTCGTTGCGACGCTAAGGCCAAGCAAATCTTTAAGTTGCAAGAAAGCAATCGTCAGGCCAATACCGGCAGTAAACCCTGTTGTGACAGGATACGGCACATAGGCCACCAGCTGACCAAGGCGCAAGACGCCCATGAGTAACAAAATCACCCCGGACATCATGGTCGCCAACATCAAGCCTGAAAGGCCATACTGCTGGGTGATAGGCAAAAGGATCACCACAAACGCCGCTGTCGGGCCGGTGATATTAAAACGGGAGCCACCCAACAGTGCAGCCAATAGGCCAGCGACGATAACAGTATAAAGACCATGCTGCGGCGGGACACCGACTGCAATTGCCAAAGCCATGCCCAAAGGAATAGCCACCACACCGACGGTGACGCCAGAAACAATATCGGATCTTAATGACGAAAGAGAGAAACCGTCACGCCACGCCTGTCTAAACGCATCAAATAACAACACGGAAATAACCCCTTACCAACCAAACAGGAACGCCAAAAGCCAAATGCGGCTTGTTACCGTTTGGTGAAAAGAAAATGAAGAATTGTAAGTAGTCGTCATCCCGAGAATGGGATCCGGCGGGCAACTGTCAGTCGGAGTTCGGGAAAGGCAACAATCTGAAAAGGCCACTTTGCGTCGCCCTGCTCGTTCCTTGAAGATTCACGAAAATGCCGGCTTCGATGCCGAGATCCTAGTAATACGTGAACTATGTCACGGGATCTTAATTGTATGAGGAATTAACGCAAGTACTTTTTTCCTTCCCGCTGATCTCGATCAATCCCTTATTTTACAAGCAGTGACAAGACATCTTTACGTAACCCCCCACTTTCAGAACGGAAAATTATTTTACATTTCATTAAAAACAACATTACACTTATCACAAGTGGTTAGACCTCTTACCTTGCATAAAATGTACCCAAAATATAATAAAGCAACGCCCAAATAAGGAGATTGAAAATGGTTACACTCGTGTACCTACTGGGGCTGATTGGTATAACCGGTGTGCTGGCTTACCACCGGGCAAACCTGCGCACCTTCACCCTGGCTATTGCTGCGGCACTGGCTGCGGGCACCTTACTTGATATTACCGGTCAGTACAGCTGGCTGGCTTTCCTTGCTATTGCTATACCGCTAAACATTACTTCCCTACGCCGCTCGCTACTAAGCCGCCGTGCACTCGAGGCATTCAAGAAAGTGATGCCTGAAATGTCACGCACTGAAAAAGAAGCCATTGATGCCGGTACAGTTTGGTGGGAAGCGGACCTGTTCCGTGGTGCTCCTGATTGGAACAAGCTGCATGATATCCCTGCCCCGCGCCTAAGCACGGAAGAAAAAGCTTTCCTTGACGGTCCAGTCAACGAAGTGTGCCGTATGGTCAATGACTTTCAGGTCACCCATGAACTGGCCGACCTGCCACCGGAAGTCTGGCAATATCTGAAAGACCACAAGTTCTTCGCCATGATCATCAAAAAAGAGTATGGCGGTTTGGAATTTTCAGCCTATGCCCAATCACTGGTGCTACAAAAACTGACCGGTGTTTCTGCCGTATTGTCATCGACGGTCGGGGTACCTAACTCACTAGGCCCTGGTGAGCTGTTACAGCACTACGGGACCAAAGATCAAAAGAATCATTACCTACCTCGCCTTGCCGAAGGTAAAGAAATCCCTTGTTTTGCCCTGACCAGCCCAGAAGCGGGTTCTGATGCCGGATCTATTCCTGATTTCGGTATCGTCAAGAAGGGGATCTGGCAAGGGGAAGAAGTGCTGGGGATGGAGCTGACCTGGAACAAGCGCTATATCACTCTAGCCCCTGTCGCCACTGTTCTTGGTCTGGCGTTCAAGCTATTCGACCCCGACCATCTTCTTGGGGACGAAGAAGAGCTGGGGATCACCTGTGCCCTGATCCCGACCGATATTGATGGCGTCGATATTGGCCGCCGCCACTTCCCGCTGAATATCCCGTTCCAGAATGGTCCAACACAAGGCGACAAGGTTTTTGTGCCTATCGATTTCATCATTGGTGGCCAAGAAATGGCTGGCCAAGGCTGGCGGATGCTAGTTGAGTGTTTATCTGTCGGTCGTGGTATCACATTGCCTTCAAATTCAACTGGCGGCCTGAAAACCGCTGCATTGGCAACAGGTGCCTATGCCCGCATCCGTCGCCAATTCAAACTGCCTATTGGTAAGATGGAAGGTATTGAAGAGCCATTGGCCCGCATCACAGGTAACGCTTATGTGATGGATGCTGCCAGCAACTTTACCGTTGCCGGTATCGACCTTGGCGAAAAACCTTCGGTGATTTCGGCAATTGTGAAATACCACTGTACCCACCGTGGCCAGCGCAGTGTGATCGACGCGATGGATATTGTTGGCGGTAAAGGGATCTGTATGGGACCGAGTAACTTCCTCGCCCGAGGTTACCAAGGTGCACCGATTGCCGTTACCGTGGAAGGGGCCAACATCCTTACCCGCTCGATGATCATCTTTGGTCAGGGGGCGATCCGTTGCCACCCTTATGTCCTCAATGAGATCAACGCGGCATACGACGAAGATGCAGAAAAAGCGCTGCAGGAATTTGATAAATCGCTGTTCGGCCATGTCGGCTTTGTGATCAGCAATATGGTCCGTTCATTCTGGTTCGGCCTGACTGATGGTCGCGGCTCGGCAGCGCCGAGAAAAGATCAAACCACCCGTTACTATCAGCAACTCAACCGCTACAGTGCCAACCTGGCTCTGCTGGCAGATATCTCTATGGCTGTACTGGGTGGCTCGCTCAAGCGCAAAGAACGTTTGTCAGCCCGCTTAGGTGATGTGTTGAGCCAACTATACTTGGCTTCGGCAACACTCAAGCGTTACACCGATGAAGGTGCGAAAGCCGAAGATCTGCCATTGGTACACTGGGGGCTGCAAGATGCGCTTTACCAAACTCAGGAAGCCTTGGATGAATTCCTGCGTAACTTCCCTAACCGTCCTGTCGCGGCACTGCTTCGTGCCATGGTGTTCCCGCTAGGCCTGGGCCGTGTACGCCCATCCGACAAACTGGATCACAAGCTGGCTAGGATCATCCAGACTCCGAGCGAAACCCGCAGCCGTATCGGCCGCAACCAGTACCTCGAAGCAACAGCCAACAACGCAGTGGGTATGATCGAAGCGACACTGAGCGATATCCTTGCTGCCGAACCAATCTACGACCGTGTCTGTAAAGCCGCAGGTAAGAGAATGCCGTTCATGCAGCTGGACAAAGTGGCCGAGAAAGGGCTTGAACTCAATGTCATCAACCCTGAAGAAGCCGAGCTTCTCTGCCGTGCCGAGGAAGGTCGACTCCGCACGATCAACGTCGATGACTTCGATCCTCAAGAGCTTGCTGCTAAGCCTTACCAACCGACACCTAAGGAAATAGCGGCTTAATCCATATCGACATGAAGCAAAAAGGGAAGCCATTGCCGGCTTCCCTTTTTATTTGTCTCATTCTACGGGGGATAGTCATTAGCTTCCAGGCACACTGAGCTCAGCACTTTCCATCGCTTTCTTCACTTTGCGCTTGCGCCAAAGCACGGCCGCGACGACCACCAGCACAATCACGACAACATTGGCGAGGGCGATAACTTTTATTGCTTTGGCACGACTGGCCTGACGTTCTGCCTCTAACCGGGCAAACTCCGCCTGCCGCTCCTTAGCCTCTTGCTGTTCACGGAAAGCATTGAGGTTACGATCGAGCTGTAATTCAGCCTGAACCGCAAAATGGCTTTGGGGTATCTGGAAAATCAGTTCCCGATCGCTAAAATTATCGGTCGCATAAAGCCATCCCGACCACGTATAACGCCCCGGTAACTTCCCATTGGGTAGCCATACGGTCAGCCTTTCCTCATCTGGCAAAGCCGCTTGCTGGCTAATAGTGGTTTCACCTTCAAAGCTAACCTGCTCTATATGGGCTGCCAGCGAGCCGGTCTTCAATGTACCTTCTTCGCCAGTAATCACCACTTGGTGAGCTTCTTCTTGTCCCCGTCCCTGGATAAAACTGGCATTGATCGGTGGAGGGTACACCAACACTTCTTGCTCGACGGTACGAAGAAAAATGCCGTTGCTGGAACTGACCTTGACTGTGTACTTACCCGGCTGAAGCTCTACAGGAAGGGCAACCGTAAACTCCCCGTCGCCGGCCACCTCGTCAAACCCCTGGCCATCATCGGCAAAGGTCCCCATAGGAATCGGCATCGGCAAGGCTTCTTTAGGGAGCTCATCGGGGTTTTCGATATATTCATAGAACACTACGGACAAGCTGATGCGGTCGAGGAAATCACGCATCTGTAACGGTTGGCCGTTTTGGCTCAGGCGGGCGGTAAATTTGATGGTTTCCGATTGATAGAGCCTTGCCGGTAGGTTGTCGACATCCAGCTTCAAATCGGACAGGACGGTAATTTGATTTTTCGGGCTCACCTTACCAACGGCCTGCCACGGCCCGGGCATAGGGTTCTCGATAGAGATGATATCCATCCCCGTCTCTTCATACCAAGAGACGTTGTCAGGATGGCGCCAGGCGTAATACTTTTGACCATCGGGGCGGACCAACACGACGGAATTACTCTTCTGGTCGCGCTTGACCATAAAAGAGACCTGCTGCACCGTAGGATCTACACGAAAGCGATTATCCAGCCATGACATCACAGTACTGTCGTCAGCCCACGATAACGTTGGCCATAACAACAGCTGCGGCCACACCATCAATAGCAACCATAATCGCTTCATCATACCCTTACTGACGCCACATCACGTCACCCTTCTTGTCGATAATATCCAAACGCGCTTCATGCGCTTGTATTTCATCGGCAGAAGCTCGGATAACCTTTAGCGCTTTTCGCCCGGAAGCCAGACGCCGGATCGCATTTTCTGCACCAGCATCACTTTCTTCACTGCCGCTGCTAAGGGCTAAGGATGTCTGGCCACCTGTCATCATCAGGTAGACATCGGCCAGGATCTCGGCATCGAGCAATGCCCCGTGGAGGGTACGGTGTGAGTTATCAATACCATAACGGGAACAGAGCACGTCAAGGTTGTTACGCTTACCTGGGAATAGGCGCTTGGCCATATCCAAGGTATCGGTCACCTTGCAGAAATCCTCTGTTTTGCCTATCGAGGGATCAAGCTTACCGAACTCGTAGTCCATAAAGCCGATATCGAAGGGCGCATTGTGGGCCACCAACTCAGCCCCCTGGATGAAGTCCATGAACTCCTGGTGCACGTCACCATAAGTCGGTTTATCCACCAAAAACTCATCGGTAATACCGTGGACATCAATCGCCTCGGCATCGATTTCGCGATCTGGCTTGATATAGACGTGGAAAGTATTGCCCGTAAGCTTACGGTTGATGATCTCCACGGCACCGATCTCGACAATGCAGTGCCCTTCATAGTGAGGGCCGGTCATATTCATACCGGTCGTTTCAGTATCGAATACGATTATGCGTTCATTAGTGGCTTTCATAGTAACGATTGTGTCAGACTAAAGTTTTAACTAAGACGAATACTACCAAATATGACGAAGCAGGTAGAAATTTTCACGGACGGTTCTTGTCTCGGCAACCCGGGGCCGGGAGGCTATGGTACCGTGTTACGCTATAAACAGCATGAAAAAGAGCTCAGCGAAGGCTTTTTCATGACCACCAACAACCGTATGGAGCTACTTGCTGCGATTGTCGGTTTGGCGAGCCTGAAAGAGCCTTGTCAGGTAGATCTCACCACCGATAGCCAGTATGTTCGCCAGGGGATCACCCAATGGATCCACAACTGGAAAAAGCGCGGGTGGAAAACGGCCGACAAAAAGCCGGTAAAAAATGCCGACCTTTGGCAGCGCCTCGATAACGAAACCCAACGCCACCAGGTCAGCTGGCACTGGGTGAAAGGCCATGCCGGCCACCCTGAAAACGAGCGCTGTGATGAACTGGCCCGCACAGCTGCCGAATCACCAGACAAAGACGATACCGGCTATCAGGCTAGCTAGCCAAAGTATGCTTTAGCACTTCTGCTTGCGGGATGCCTTAGTGCGGCAGTTCATGCCTAATGGTGCCAACTGCCGCCTCAATTTCCACGTCGGTTTAATCGGCTTTAGAGGCACTGTCCGCTTCCTCGCGACAATTAGGTACATACTGCCCACCGACGATAAGCTATCAGATACCATCCCTTCCACCCAGGCTGAACATGCTTGGTGGCGGGTGGCAGGCAATATCGCAAAGTTCTCATGGAAGACAACTTCGTAATTCAAAACCCCGAGCCAGTCTTTTACCCGCATCGGCATGAACATCCGCCCTTTCCAGGGAAAACGCTTACGGTTCCAAGGCAGGAGGCCGCGCATTCCCAACGCACTGACCGGGTTATTGCCGCTCATCAGGATATAGCCGTCGTCGACAATCACCCGATCAACCTCCCGCAGCAGCCGGTGGGGATCGCTGCAATAATCTAATTGATGGGCAATCACACAGGCATCAAAGGCCTTCTCGACAAATGGCAAGGCAAAGGGATCCGCCACAACATTATGCAGAGGGTTGAACTTATCAATGCAAATCTGATGCTGGATGTTACAATGGCCACTGGCCAATTCGCAGCTTAGCCCACCCAGCTTCAGCATATGGTAGCCAAACAGTTTGGGCCACCATTCATCTAGCTGGGCTTGCAGTAGCTCTGCTGCCCATTCACCATTGACCACTTGTGACCAGGTGTGTGGTGGTTCGATATGTTTTAGTATGCGGGCTGGCTTCATAGCAATTCCAAACTAAGTCGATGCTCAATAGCAAAAAAAGCCGGAGAAACAAAGATGCTGACCATTAAAAGCATACCTGCATTCAATGACAATTACATCTGGCTGATTCACAGTCCGGATAACCACTGTGTGGTGGTCGACCCCGGTGATGCCACTCCGGTGCTGGCGTTCCTGGAGCAAGAGCAGCTGGAGCTTGATGCCATCCTGATCACCCACCACCACCATGACCATATCGGTGGGATCAGCGAACTCAAGCGCCGTTACCCAAATATCCATATTGTTGCCCCTTCAGCCGAACCTATCCCAGGCGTATCGCAATCCGTTGACGATGGCGACCAGGTTGAAATCTTCGGCGAGCGCTTTATGGTACTGGGTGTACCGGGCCATACTGCAGGCCACGTCGCCTACGTTGGCGACGGCAAGCTATTCTGCGGCGATACCCTATTCTCTGCAGGTTGTGGCCGCCTGTTCGAAGGGACCGCAGAGCAAATGTACAACTCGCTACAGAAGCTAAGCGCCCTGCCGGATGAAACCGAAGTGTACTGCGCCCACGAATATACCAGTAGCAACTTGGCCTTTGCTCTAGTGGCTGAGCAGGACAACCCGCACTTGCAGCGTTACCGTGAAGAAGTCAGCAGAATGCGGGCACAGGGGATCAGCACCATCCCTAGCACTTTGAAACAAGAAAAATTGATTAATCCCTTCCTGCGCTGTGACCAGCTGAGTATCAAAAAATCAGTGGCAAATAAAGCAGTTAACGATAGCGATGTGGAAACCTTTGCTGCACTGCGCCGTTGGAAAGACGAATTTTGACCTGTGTCACTTGTAACTAAGGTGGTTGGACAAGTATTATCTCCAACTATTTTGGCTATAGGCTGGACACATGAAAACCCGATTTTTTTTGGCGAGTGCGCTACTTCTGGCTGGTTGCCAAATTACAAATACGACAAATACAGTAGAAGAAAAAACAAACACAACAAATAATGATCCTGCGGCCCAAGTTGCCCCAACAGCAACAACAAAAACAACACCTAAGCCGCAGGTCGTTGTCCCTAAGAAAATTCCAACCCCTCAGGAGCAGCAAGATGTGTGGGAACGCATCAGCATGCAGCTGAGGGCGGATATCCCTAATGACCAACGCGTCATCCACTACCGTGACTGGTACCTCCGTCACCCAAGCCATCTCAACACCGTAGCCCAGCGAGCCGAACCGTTCCTCTATATGATCACAGAGGAAATCGAAAAGCGTGATCTTCCGCTTGAGCTTGCCCTGCTACCAATTGTTGAAAGTTCATTCGACCAGTTTGCCTACTCCCATGGCCGGGCAGCAGGTCTGTGGCAAATCACAGCACCGACAGGCCGCAGTTTTGGCCTTGAGCAGAACTGGTGGTATGACGGTCGTCGTGACGTAGTGGAATCAACCCGTGCCGCGTTGGACCTACTTGAATACCTCAACCGTAAGTTTGACGGTAACTGGCTCCACGCCCTTGCTGCCTACAATACCGGTGAAGGCCGAGTATTCCGTGCAATCCGCAATAACAGGGCAGCAGGTAAACCGACTGACTTCTGGTCGCTCGACCTGCCACGTGAAACCAGTGACTATGTACCTAAACTGCTTGCTGTTTCTGACGTGATCCAGAACCGTGACAAATACGGCATCAGTATCCCTGCAATCGACAACGAACCTGCAGTGAAACTGGTTAAGCCTAAGACCCAGATGGATCTGGCGATGGCAGCAAAGTTTGCCAATGTTTCTCTTGATGAGATCCAACGCCTGAACCCTGGCTACAACCGCTGGGCGACCGCTCCTGAAGGCCCGAGCCACCTGTTACTGCCAGTCAGCAAGGTCGACAAGTTCAATGCTGCCTTTGCAGAGAATGGTCACCGTGGCATGAAAGTGATCCGCTACGAGGTCAAACCGGGCGATACCCTGAGTGTGCTGGCCCGCAAACATAAGACCACGACCAAGCAGATCCAGCGTGCCAATAATATGAGCGGCACCAATATCCGTGTTGGCCGCCACATCCTTATCCCGGTTGCGATGCAAGATGGCGAGACTGTTGCCGCCCGTATGGCTAACAACACCCAGCAAAGCCACGGCAGCGGTTACCGTACAACCTATACTGTCCAGTCTGGCGATAGCCTGTGGACCATTGCCCGCCAACAAAAAGTGTCTATTGACCAAATCACCCGATGGAACGGGATCAGCAAGAACTCGCCGCTTCGCGTTGGCCAGAAGCTGACCCTATGGAAATCGAGTGAGACAGGTGGTGTGATCCGCACGGTTTACTACAAGGTTCGCTCTGGTGACAACCTGAGTACCATTGCCCAGCGCTATAAGGTAAAAGTTGCCGATGTCGTGAAATGGAACCAGATCAATGGCCAGAAGTACCTGAAAACGGGACAGCAATTAAAGCTTTATGTTGATGTTACCAAGGTAAGTGTATGACGCCTTCCAAAAACCCGTTTGTTGCGGTTCTCGATACCTTCCGCTCACCGATTGACTGCTTTGCTGCCGTCCACGAACGCCCTAAATGGGCGTTCCTTCCCTATTTGTTGATCATCGTTGGTCCGTTCTTCTTTTGGGGGGGCTACTTCAACCATGTCGACATGGACTGGTTACAGCAAACTCTGATGATGCAACTTCCTAACGTCGAACAACAGGTACAGGAAGCCTGGTTGACTAAGGAAGTGCTTTTAGCTGGTGAAGTGTTCAGTGATTTCTTTGGCCGGACGGCCGCGATTTTTGTTTTGGCGCTATGGTTGAACCTGGCTACCAAGAGCAATAGCTACAAGCACAGCTTTGGCAAATGGCTGGCTGCTGCATGCTTTATTATGCTGCCAGCGGTCATCGGTGACTTGGCCAGCTACTTGAATGCGGTGTTCAATACGACCAACTTCTTGCCAAACGCAGCGGATCTCAACAGCCTCAACGGGTTCTTGAAGCTACCGCTCAACCACCCTTGGTCGGCATTTGCGACCACCGCCCCTCTGTTGGCACCATGGTATATCGCGCTTAGCTATGCAGCGGTTGCCGCATGGACTGACTTTGACCGTGCCAAATGTATCATTGTCGCCGCCTTGCCATGGCTGCTGACGCTGATCGTCTGGCCGATAATGATTATTGCAGCCTAAAGTTGGCAATAATCGGGTTATGATCAGAGGCATCGGTTGACGGTGCCTCTGCGCTTACCAAATCTAGCCCCCGGTAGTACAGGTGATCGAGTGGCTTGCCAAACACCTTCACCCTTTGGTCACGGCGCAATACTGCATCTTCCAAGCCTAAGCTACGGGCAAAGTCATCGACAACGTCCAATCTTGCTTGTCGCCAGGTATTGAAGTCACCGGCTAGGATCACCGGGCCAATATGCTTATCCAATACCCGCTTGAGAGTATGGAACTGCTCCTTGTACTCTTCCAAGCCCAGAGCAAAGTTAACGCCATGCAAGTTAACGACCGCCAAAGTCTGACCATTTGAAAGCACAAACTCAGACAACAAAGCCGATTTTGGCAAGCGCAACCAAGGTTCCATGGCCAAGTAAGCACAAGTCGTCTTGGCATTGACCGAGGACAAGTTCATCACACCCGCAGGGGTATTAAGGAACTTGAAGGCATTGGCCATTCTGACTTTCCACTGGGTATCGTCCAGGTAATCTTTCAGCTCGGTGGTCAAGCTCGCTTCTTGGAGCAATACCAACCCGCTATTTTGGCTGAACCTTTCCAGTTCGCTGCGCCAGTTATCCTTCTGTTGCTTGTAGATATTCCACACCGATACCGAAAACGAACCATCGTTATCCAGCGGCATGGCCACATCGCTTTTTATACAGTTGAACGAGAACTGTGGTGCCAACACATTAGCACTGACCTCAGGGACTTCGGACACATCAAATGACAAGCCCGTGCTGAGCCCCAACGCTCCTGCGACAACCCCCAATCCTGCTACAACCTTGGTATAACGCGACATCTAACCTACCCAACCAACAACTGACTTAAAACAAGCTACCACAGTAAGGAAAGCGGCCTATTGGCCGCTTTGAGTATCAGTAATGACTACCGTTGTCATAATATGCTGACGGCATCAGCGCTGAGAATATTACCGCAACATCCTGTTCTGGCTCTTCAAGTTCAGCACGCACAGCCTTGGTGATAAGCTCAGCAACCTGATCCTGAACTTCCTGGCCGCGATCAAACCACAGCACCTCCACAAACGGGTAGGCATCGGATACCTCACCATCAAAAATGAAAGTGGTTGAGATATGCTCAAGGGTAAAATCCTCACGAGGACAAGCCATTAGCGGCTGCAGATCGTCAACCAGTTTGGTCGACAGCGCCTTCACATGATCAAATTCAACGGCTCTGAAACGCAGGTGCGGCATGGTAACTCCAATTTTGCTTAACCTGAAAAAGCCACAAGATACCATCTAACACATCTTTTTCGCAGCTATTTTTGTCAATTTCGGGTCAAACACTGTACACAGCCTACCCCATTCAAAGTGTTTCACATTTCAAATCAAGTGATATTTTGCTACCATAAACACAAATAAAACACCGTTCAATTTAAAGTTCCAGCAATACTATGTTTAAGAAAATACTGCCCTTACTGGCACTCTGCCTTGTTGTCACCACACAAGCCCATGCGGCAAGCAATAATACTGATCAGCGAATCAAAGAGCTGGAATACCAAATTCGGTTACTGACCCAACGGGTAGATAGCCTTGAAAGGGAGCTTGATCACAAACAAGATTACGAGCGCCATGACCGAATGTACCAATGCAAAATGAGCATCTTTGGCGAAACATATAAAGGCCGTTCATCCAGCCGGGGCAAGGCAATTGCTAAGGTCGTCAACCAGTGCATCAGCGACCATGATGAAATGTTCTGCCGCCCGGAAGCGGTCAGCTGCAAAAACTATTGATTCATAATACGCCCTCACTTGAGGGCGTATTTATTGAAAAGCAACAAGCGTAAAAAAGCCCCAGTCTTTCGACTAAGGCTTCGAAGATGGCAGGTGTGAACTGGGCCGGCACCCCGGAGATTCGATGGGACTTGCCTCCAAGCGGGCTGGCGCTCCAGCTCCCAACATTGCTTCGCAGAAGCAACAGACGCAAAAAAGCCCCAGCATTTCTGCTGAGGCTTCGAAGATGGCAGGGGTGGAGAGATTCGAACTCCCAACACGCGGATTTGGAATCCGCTGCTCTGCCAATT
>NZ_JACSOF010000028.1:0-52964 GCF_014349205.1 Photobacterium sp. BZF1 | reverse complement strand
AACCAATTCTCTTTAGAGAATATGCGACACTAGCTCAGTTGGTAGAGCGCAACCTTGCCAAGGTTGAGGTCACGAGTTCGAACCTCGTGTGTCGCTCCAATTTCATTGCTGCCGCTGCTATAGGCAGGGGAACGGCAAAGCTACTACTGTGAAGTATTAGTTCAACTGCAACATTCCTGGGTTAATCGATTCTCGATAATCTTGTGTGTTGTCCCAATGTTCCATAACCGAAGTGTTATTGGGAACCATTATGAAGCGATCAGCTTCGAAAACATCATCGTAGATATTGCCCCTGCAGCCTTATGGCTGTTTATTTTTATCCTGCAATATCCAGATGCTCTGTTTAGTGTCAAAAGGCGACACAAGCTCTTTGAATGGTTTGATACGGGTAATGTAAATTGCCAGCAGGGAGCTGTGAATCGTATCTATCTTAATTTATCCCGACCAGCTTATGCCTGAATGCCTTGTCGTTCGTGGGTTTGAGCCTGTGGCGGATAGAAAATACTGAGATCGTGCACAGAGTTATCCACAAATATTTCTTGTGGGTAAGTCGGTTGATTACGTGTGCCGATACCGTGTGAACAAGTCTGTATTTATCTTTTTATTCTTCAATAAAACAATAATCGATAAAAAAATACCCACAGTGTAAGGTGTTGTTTTTTATAGTCTTGGTTTGAGTTATTCAAGACTTATATACAACTTGATCCACTCTGTGGATGTTTGGATAACTTTTTTTGAACCACCGATATTGGGCTGTGTTTAATATTGGGAATAGCAGATAAAGAGACAAAAATGAAAATGTTTTCCACATTAGTGCAGAAGCCTGATCAAGCTCTCACTATGTGTGGATAACGTTGCAATATGCTAGCTGGGCTATTTTTCCAGCTAGGCATCGCGTGGTAGGCCTTTTTCCACGATTCGCACCAGCCGTTTGGTGCTAGCGGGGAGTACGCTGACAGCATCTTGTTGGCGCTTTTCATGCTGTTTATCCTTCGCCCAACAGATATGTTCATCCAACAAAGCACTTTCACCCTCTCTGGACTCCAATGCCTCGATAATGTCTGGGCTGTAAGGGGCATTTCCCATCGCAATCGTCAAATTACGTAACCATTGGATATGACCGATACGGCGAATGGCAGAGCCTTCGGTATTCTTAAGGAAGGTTGCTTCTGTCCAAGCATAGAGTGTAGTCAAAGGCTGCAGCTTTAAGCTGTCACGGCAGTGATAATCCGCTTCTTTTGTCACTTCTGAAGAGCGGTTAAACGGGCAAACGAGTTGGCAATCATCACAGCCATACACCCGGTTACCGATGGCTTCTCGGAATTCTTCGGGTATCACACCATCAAACTCAATGGTCAGATAAGAAATACACCTTCTGGCATCAACGACACCTTCCTCGACAATGGCTTTGGTGGGGCAGCTTGTCATGCAGGCAACACACTTGCCGCACTGATTTTCTTCAGGCTTGTCGACAGGTAGAGGTAGGTCAATAAGCAGCTCGCCAAGAAAGAACCACGAGCCTGCCTGCTGGTTAAGTAACAAGGAGTGCTTGCCTGTCCATCCCAGCCCAGCCTTTTCAGCCAGTGGACGCTCCAGAATAGGGGCGGAGTCGACAAATGGGCGGTAGCCGAAGGGACCGACTTCCTGCTCAATCAGCTGGCCGAGCCGTTTTAGCCGGTTTCGAATCAGCTTGTGGTAGTCACGGCCAAGGGCATATCGACTGACATAGGCCGTTTCTGGATGGCTGAGGCTATAGGCAAAGCCTGCCTCGGGAGGTAAGTAGTCCATCCTTGCACTGATCACACGGACCGTACCTGGATGCAATTCAGCCGGTCTTGCGCGCATCATGCCATGGCGGGCCATCCAGTCCATGTCACCATGGTAGCCAGCCTCAAGCCAGCGCTGAAGCTGGGCTTCATGCTCGCTAAGATCGACATCGCTGATCCCAACCTGCTGGAAGCCGAGTTCTAGGCCCCATTGCTTGATTTTTTTGGTCAGATCGCGATAGTCGATAGTCATACTGGCTGTACCGGGATTAATTGGGGGCGGAAGTTTACCACAACCACAGCAAATGTTGAGAGGATCATCATGAAGATCTTTACCTGATATTCGTGCACAGTAAGGTTATCGTTAAAATGGACAGTATTAGGAAGGCTAAAACTCAGCAGGCCAAGCGGCGAAGGGGGAGTATGTCATGAGTGCGGAACAATGGTCTGGCAAATTATACCGGGCTGAGCAGGTCCGTCTTGGAGAACGTCAGGCGGCGGCCCAGCAATCGCTAGCCATGTACCAGTTGATGGAACGTGCCGGTATGGCGGTCTTTCAAGAGCTTAAGCAGGATTTTACCTGCCCGTGCTCGGTGCTGGTATGCTGTGGGGGCGGGAATAATGGTGGCGATGGGTATGTTGTTGCTCGTCTAGCCCGGGAAGCGGGCTACCAAGTAACGCTCTGGCAGATGGGGGAAGCCGCAAAATTGCAGGGCGATGCGGCATTGGCGAGGGATGCCTGGCTGGCTACTGGTGGGCAGATATTGCCGCCGGCGGCGGTGATCCCGGCGACGATCGATGTGGTCATTGATGCCCTGTTGGGAACAGGCCTCAGTGGCGAGGTGCGGCCCGAAGGGAAACAGCTGATCTCAATGATCAATCAGATCGCGCTTCCTGTTATTGCGATCGACATTCCCTCAGGGCTTTGTGCCGATACCGGAAGAGTCTTGGGTGGAGCGGTAAAAGCGCAATCGACCGTGACCTTTATTGGGTCCAAGCAGGGGTTGTGGACCGCACAGGCGGCAGAATATGTAGGGCGGGTAAAGTTTGCCGGCTTGCAGGTCGCTGATGACTTTGAACTGATTGAACCGCCTTCCGCCCGCTTGATCCAAGCCGGTGATGTTGCATCTTGCTTGCCCCCGAGATCCCGCAGTGCCCACAAAGGCGATCATGGTAGGATCATTTTGGCCGGCGGTGATCACGGTATGGGGGGCGCGATCCGGATGGCTTCAGAGGCCGCAGCACGTTCTGGGGCGGGTTTGACGGCCGTGTTGACGCAACCTGACAATGCGTTGTCAATTGTGATGGCGAGACCTGAAATAATGGCAATAGGTTGGCAGCAAACGGATAAGTCGGTATTGGCGCAGCGCCTAAAATGGGCAGATGTACTGGTTTTAGGACCGGGTTTGGGTCAATCCGATTGGAGTGAAGCATTGTACCGCCAATTGGCTGACTCGGAAAAAAGCCTAGTCGTCGATGCCGATGGATTGAACTTATTGGCGCGTTCACCAGACTATAAAAATAATCGTATAATTACTCCTCACCCTGGAGAAGCCGCGAGGTTGCTTGCTTGCTCGGTACAAGAGGTGGAAGCCGATCGCTTTCGTGCCGTAAGGGCCCTTCAGCAAAAGTATGGCGGAGTCGCTGTACTTAAAGGGGCCGGGACTCTAGTCGATGATGGTACCCAGTGCTGGGTGTGTGCGGCTGGCAACCCAGGTATGGCGACTGGTGGTATGGGTGATGTGCTATCCGGCATCATCGGGGCTTTGCTAGGCCAAGGTTTGTCCCTGGCTGCTGCGGCCCGGTGTGGTGTTTGGATCCATAGTACGGCAGCCGACCGCTGCGCTGAAGAGGGAGAGCGTGGTATGCTTGCCGGTGATTTGTTTCCTCATATTAGACAATTAGTAAATCCAAGATAAGAAGATAATGCATAGTTTTGAAATCCTGCTTGCCGATGAGCAGGCGACGGTAGATCTAGGCTACAAACTGGCACATGCCTGCCAGCGTCAGACCACCATTTATTTGCACGGTGATTTGGGGGCAGGAAAAACCACATTCAGTCGTGGCTTTATCCGTTCCCTCGGCCACCAGGGCAATGTGAAAAGCCCAACGTATACATTGGTCGAACCTTATGAACTGCCGCCTTGGCAGGTCTATCATTTTGATCTGTACCGCCTTGCCGATCCTGAGGAACTGGAGTTCATGGGGATCCGCGATTATTTTGCCGCAGATGCTATTTGTTTGGTGGAATGGCCAGAGAAAGGGGCAGGTCTGTTGCCAGAAGCCGATCTTGAACTGGACATGCGCTATCACGGTGAACAACGCAAAGTCACCCTGACCGCGAATAACCAATACGGTAGTGAACTCATTAAGCGCTTGGAGTTGTGTTGATAGGATGTCGTTACGGGCTTTTTTTCATGCTGTAGTTTTAGGGGCCAGTCTGTTTAGTTCACTGGCGATGGCAAATGAGCTGAAGGGTATCCGGGTTTGGCCGGCACCGGACGAAACTCGCGTGGTGCTGGACCTTTCCGAGGATGCGGTTTTCAGTTACTTCACCTTGACCAAGCCCGATCGCTTGGTGGTGGATCTCAAGCAGACAACATTGAAAACCAAGCTGCCTGTGGTGGTGAAGGACAGTGCAATCCTGACCAAAATCCGCAACAGCGGTGCACCGGAAAAAGGCACATACCGCCTGGTACTGGAAATGAAATCGGGCATGACCCCGAATCTATTCAAGCTGGCACCGACACCGGATGGGACTTATAGCCACCGTCTGGTGATGGATTTGCCACATGGCAAAGCTACAGCTGTAAAGAAGCCTGAACCGGCATCAAAACCAAGTGTAACCAACCAACAGGCAATCTTGCCTTATGGTACCGATGACATCATTGTTGCCATCGACCCCGGCCATGGTGGTGAAGACCCTGGCTCCATTGGCCCAAGCCGCTTGTATGAAAAGAAAGTGACGTTGGATATTGCCAAGAAGGTGGCAGCACGGATCAATGCGACACCGGGTATGAAGGCAGTGATGACCCGTCAGGGTGATTACTTCGTCAACCTCAACCGACGGACAGAAATTGCCCGCCAGAAACGTGCCCATCTATTGGTATCGATTCATGCTGATGGCTTCCACAAGCCACAACCGCGCGGGGCATCGGTTTGGGTACTCAATACCCGCCGTGCCAATAGCGAGATCGGCCGTTGGATTGAGCAGCACGAGAAGCAGTCAGAGTTGCTGGGCGGTGGTGATGTGCTGTCCGGTGGCAATGATGACCAGTACTTGAGTATGGCGGTACTCGACCTGCAGTTTAGCCACTCGCAAAAAGAAGGCTACGACGTGGCCAGCCGGGTACTGAAAGAAATGAGTAAGGTGACCACCTTGCACAAGAGCAAGCCGGAACATGCCAGCTTGGCAGTGCTTAAGTCACCAGATATCCCATCGCTGCTGGTTGAAACCGGTTTTATTACCAACCCGACCGAAGAGCGGCTGCTAAACTCGAAGTCACACCAGAATAAACTGGCGGAAGCGGTGTACCGCGGGGTACTGTCGTACTTCAACGAGAAGCCGCCGGAAGGGACCTTGTTTGCTTCTCGCAATCAGGGTATCAAGCATAAAGTGACCAGCGGCCAGTCGCTGAGCGTGATTGCCAATCGCTACGGTACGTCAGTCGCGGCGATCAAGCAGGCCAATAACCTCAAGTCAAATACCTTGAAGGTAGGGCAAGTGCTGGTGATCCCAGGTCAAGCACCCTTTACGGCTCCGGCCGCTGCAGCTGTGGCGACCACCACCAAAACGGTGACCCACACTGTTAAGCGTGGTGATTTCCTTGGCAAGATCGCTAACCAGTATGGGGTGACTGTTGCCAGCATCCGGCGTGACAACAACTTACGCTCCGATGAACTGGCGATTGGCCAAAAACTGAAAGTATCAGTGGCGGCGCCGGTAACGAGACCAGCCCCAGCCGTTGCCTCGACGACTGCGGCGACCACCACCAAAACGGTGACCCACACTGTTAAGAGGGGTGAGTTCCTTGGCAAGATTGCGGGCCAATATGGTGTTACCGTGGCCAGCATACGCAGTGCCAACAAGTTGCGTTCTGATGAGTTGGCCGTGGGGCAAAAGCTGAAAATTACGGTGAAGGCGCCGGCCTCGGTGATCCATACCGTGCAGCGTGGTGAGTTTCTCGGTAAAATTGCTGCCCGCTATGGTGTGACCGTGAGTCGCCTGCGTGAGGCAAACCAGTTACGCACCGATAAACTGGCGGTTGGACAAAAACTTACTATCCCGAGTAGTTGATTATGCCTATTCAGATCTTGCCAGCTCGGTTGGCGAACCAAATTGCGGCTGGCGAGGTTGTCGAGCGACCCGCATCGGTAGTCAAGGAGCTGGTTGAAAACAGTCTTGATGCCGGGGCAACTCGAATCGATATTGATATCGACAAGGGCGGCAGCCGGACTATTCGTATCCGTGATAACGGTAAGGGGATACCGAAAGACGAGCTCGGCTTGGCTTTGAGCCGCCACGCAACCTCAAAGATTGCGACCCTTGACGATCTCGAAGCCATTGCCAGTCTTGGCTTTCGTGGTGAGGCGCTGGCCAGTATCAGCTCGGTCTCGCGCCTGACCCTTACCTCTCGTACCGCTGAGCAGGAAGAAGCTTGGGCTGCCTACGCCGAAGGGCGGGACATGGAGGTACAGCTCAAACCTGCAGCCCACCCGGTCGGCACTACGCTGGAAGTGCTGGATCTGTTTTTCAACACCCCGGCCCGGCGCAAGTTCCTCCGTACCGAAAAAACCGAATTCGGCCATATCGATGAGCTGTTGAAGCGTATTGCGCTGAGCCGGATGGATGTCACCATCAACCTACGCCACAACGGCAAGGTGGTGCGTCAGTACCGTGCGGCGAATACCCAAATTCAGAAAGAACGCCGCTTGGCCGCAGTATGCGGGCAGGCGTTCTTGGATCATGCGCTGGCGGTTGAGTTGTCCCATGGCGATCTCAAGCTGGGTGGTTGGATTTGCAGCCCGCAAGGTGCCCGGGCGCAGAATGACATCCAGTACTGCTACGTCAACGGCAGGATGATGAAGGATAAGCTGATCAACCATGCTATCCGCCAGGCCTACGAGAGCAGCTTGGCGCCTGATCAGTATGCCGCTTATGTGCTGTTTATCGATGTCGACCCGCATCAGGTCGATGTCAACGTTCACCCGGCCAAGCATGAAGTGCGTTTCCATCAGGCTCGCTTGGTGCACGATTTTATCTGCCAGGGTTTGCAAAGCGCGTTGATTGAAGGGGCGGCGGATGATCCCGAGCAAGTTATGAATATTCCAGCGCCAAGGGCCAGTGCCCATGCGCCGCAGACCGCCTATTCATCTCCTGCATCAGGTGCTTCTTCATCACATGAACAGGGCATTGCTGAGCCAGATGCTGCCTTAGCTGCTATTGCGCGCACGCCAGACTACCCAAATAAGGCCCCCGCGCGCGATTGGCTGTCCAGTGGCGGCTCGGCAGGAAATACCGAAAGCAAAGAACCTCGTTCTCAGCGAACCGAGCCATCAGGCACTTCGGCATACCGTGAGCGCTCTACGCCAACTCACCCCCAATCCCAGGAACAGCATACTTATCGTGATAGCGATTATTCCTCAGGTGGATCTGGGAGTACGGGACGTGGTGGTAGCCGTGCACGTTATCAAGAAGAAGGGCCGAGCCCGGAAGAGGTTGAGGCCTATCAGCAGTTGATGCGCACCGTGGAGCCATCCCCTCAGCCTGCTTCAGCTGCGCAGGTACCGGCTCAACAGCATATGGCTCCGGCTATCTCCCAGCCACCGACTCGGCAGGATGCTATCGATACCGCCAATGGGATAGGTTTGGGCAAGGCGTTGTCACTGGTCGCAAAACAATATTTGCTGCTCAGCCGGGATGATGGTTTGGCACTCCTTTCTCTGGCCCGGGCACAGGGCCTGCGAACCAAAGGCCAATTGCGTTTAGCTCAGACTGAAGGGTTGAAGCCCCAGCCGCTGCTGATCCCGCATTCCATCCCCGTTGAGCCGAATATGATAGACTGCGCCGAGCAACATGCGATGCTGCTCAAGCAACTCGGTATCCAGCTCAAGGCTAAGAACAAACAGCAGCTGATTGTCTTGTCGGTATGCCAGCCACTGCGCCAGCAAAATTTGCAGCAATTGATCCCGGCGCTCCTGGCTTACTTGGCAGCAGTAGCCGAAGATCCTGAATCGCAGGGCTGGGATAAGCTACTGGACTGGCTTTCTGACCACCTGACCGTGGCCACTGAGGCCTACACCTTATCGCAGGGTATCCAGTTGGTCACCGAGCTTGAACAGCTGTGGGGCCCACAACTCGAACACTATTTTCCAGACTTGTTGCGTCCGGTTGACGTGAGCGCAGCAATAGAAGCTTTTAATTATGACTAAGCCACTACCTCAGGCAATTTTCCTGATGGGCCCGACTGCGTCGGGCAAGACCGATTTGGCGATCCGATTACGCCAACAACTACCTGTAGAGTTGATAAGCGTTGATTCAGCCCTTATCTATAAAGATATGGACATTGGCACCGCCAAACCGGATGCCGATGAACTGGCGCAGGCACCCCATCGATTGATCGATATTCGTGATCCAGCGCAAAGTTATTCAGCTGCGGACTTTCGCGCTGATGCACTGAAAGAAATGGCTGATATAGTTGCACAAGGGCGCATTCCTTTATTGGTTGGTGGTACTATGTTGTACTACAAAGCATTATTGGAAGGTTTGTCACCGTTGCCAGCGGCTGATCCAGCGATCCGAGCTCAGATAGAGCAGGAAGCGGCGGACAAAGGCTGGCAGGCGATGCATGAGGAGTTGGTACGGATTGACCCGGTTTCCGGGGCGCGCATCCACCCCAATGATCCTCAGCGCCTTTCACGCGCATTGGAAGTTTTTCGTATTTCGGGTAAAACTTTAACTGAGCTTACGAAAACTCAAGGTGATGCCTTGCCTTACAGGGTTCACCAGTTTGCAATAACTCCCACGGATAGGGCTGTGCTACATCGGCGGATCGAGCAACGTTTTGAAAAGATGATCGAAGCAGGTTTTGAACAGGAAGTTCGTGCTTTGTATGAACGAGGTGATCTGCACCCAGATCTACCTTCAATACGTTGTGTAGGCTACCGTCAGATGTGGGAATATTTGGACGGGCAGTGCTCTTTGGATGAAGCGGTATTTCGCGGCATCTGCGCCACCCGTCAATTGGCGAAGCGTCAGATCACTTGGCTGAGAAGCTGGAAAGACCTGACGTGGTTGGATAGCAGTGACCCAGAATCTGCGTTACAAACCGTCACAAACTCAGTTAGATGTGATGTTTGATTAGCGTGTATACTGATTACTGTTTTGCGTATTTTTAATTTTGTTCGTTGCTAACTACAACTACAAACAAATAAGGAAAAGAAATAATGGCTAAGGGGCAATCTTTGCAAGACCCATTTTTGAACGCTTTGCGTCGTGAAAGAATCCCAGTTTCAATCTACCTGGTTAACGGTATCAAGCTACAGGGCCAGATTGAGTCTTTTGATCAGTTTGTGATCCTACTGAAGAACACTGTTAACCAGATGGTATACAAGCACGCGATTTCTACTGTCGTGCCTGCACGTCCAGTTAATCACCACCACACAGGTGACCGCCCAGCTTCGGCAGACCGTTCACAAGAAAAAACCGAAGAATAATATTCTTCATTAAGGAGTTGATTGCTTGTTTGACCGTTATGAAACCGGTGAGCAGGCAATTCTTGTTCATATCAACTTCACTCAAGAAGGGGAGTGGGAAGACCTAAGCGAGTTTGAAATGCTGGTCTCCTCAGCGGGAGTCAATACGCTACGGGTAGTAACTGGTAGTCGTAAAACTCCCCACCCTAAGTTCTATGTGGGTGAAGGTAAAGCACAGGAAATTGCCGAAGCGGTTCGGGCTGAAGACGCCGAAATCGTCATATTCAACCATTCACTTTCTCCAGCGCAAGAGCGTAACCTGGAGCAAATTTGCAAATGTAGGGTACTGGACCGCACCGGTCTGATCCTTGATATCTTTGCACAGCGCGCGCGTACCCATGAGGGTAAGCTACAGGTAGAACTGGCGCAGCTACGTCACATCTCAACCCGCTTGATCCGCGGTTGGACCCACCTTGAACGACAGAAAGGCGGGATCGGCTTGCGTGGACCGGGTGAAACCCAGTTGGAAACGGACCGCCGTTTGCTTCGCGACCGAATCAAGACGATATTGCGCCGTCTTGAGAAAGTAGCCAAGCAGCGCGATCAGGGACGCCGGGCACGTAACCGTGCTGAAATCCCAACGATTTCACTGGTTGGTTATACCAACGCCGGTAAGTCGACGTTGTTTAACCGGGTCACCGATGCCGGCGTTTATGCCGCTGACCAGCTGTTTGCCACCCTAGATCCAACCCTGCGTAAGATTGACGTGGCCGATGTCGGTACCTCAATCTTGGCCGACACGGTAGGTTTTATTCGTCACCTGCCTCACGACTTAGTTGCAGCCTTCAAAGCAACCCTGAAAGAAACCCAGGACGCCAGTTTGCTGTTGCATGTCGTCGATGCCAGCGATGATCGTTTCCGTGAAAATATCGAAGCGGTTGATGCGGTACTCGAAGAAATCGACGCCAACGAGGTACCAACCTTGGTGGTGATGAATAAGATCGATAATCTGGAAGGGGCTTCGCCGCGTATTGAACGTGATGATACCGGTGTACCCCAGAGAGTGTGGGTCTCGGCGATGGAAGGACAGGGCATTGACCTGTTGTTCGACGCCCTGACCGAGCGCTTGTCGGGCACCATGGTGAAACATACCCTGCGATTACCACCGCAATTTATTGGTCGTTACCGCAGTAAATTTTACCAATTGGGCTGTATTGTCAGTGAGGAATACGACGACGATGGCAGCCTGAAAATCGACATTCGTTTGCCACTGGCAGAGTGGTCTAGGTTACAAAAAAGAGAAAGTACTTCGTTAGATGACTTTATCGTTGCTTAATGGACTGCTAGAGTAATAAAAAAACTGTCGTCATATCATATTGATGGAGTTCTATAATGGCGTGGAATGAGCCTGGTAACAACGGCGGCCGTGATAAAGACCCTTGGGGGAACAATAATCGCGGTGGTCGTGATCAAGGTCCGCCGGATCTCGATGAGGTTTTCTCAAAACTGAGTCGTAAATTCGGTGGCATTTTGGGGAATAAAAAGGGACCTTCGACTGGCGGCAGCGCTGCAGGTCTTGGGGTAATCGCAGTGTTGGCTGCAGCGGTATGGGGCTTTTCTGGTTTCTATACCATCGGCGAAGCGGAGCGCGGGGTTGTTCTGCGCTTCGGTAAATTCTACGAAATGGTAGATCCGGGCCTGAACTGGAAACCTACCTTTATCGATGAAGTCGAGCCAGTCAACGTACAGGCAATTCGTTCTTTGCGCAGCTCAGGCCTGATGCTGACCAAAGACGAAAACGTACTGAAAGTCGAAATGGACGTTCAGTACCGCGTGGCTGAGCCACAGAAATACCTGTTCAGCGTCACCAACGCGGATGACAGCTTGCGTCAGGCTACTGACTCTGCACTTCGTGCAGTGATCGGTGACTCGACCATGGATGAAGCCTTGACCACTGGTCGTCAGGTGATCCGTGCCAATACGCAAGAAGCTATCGATAGCATCATCCAGCGTTACGACATGGGTCTGTTGGTAGTTGACGTCAACTTCCAGTCTGCCCGTCCGCCGGAAGCGGTGAAAGACGCCTTCGATGATGCCATCGCAGCGCGAGAGGATGAGGAGCGTTTCGTTCGTGAAGCAGAAGCTTACAGCAATGACATCTTGCCTAAGGCAACTGGTCGTGCTGAGCGTCTGAAGAAAGAAGCGGAAGGTTACTCTGAGCGTGTGATTAACGGTGCACTCGGTGAAGTGGCACAGTTTGAAAAGCTGTTGCCTGAATACCTAGCTGCCACTGAAGTTACGCGTAACCGTCTGTACCTTGAGACAATGGAACGCGTTTACTCGAACACCAGCAAAGTGATGGTCGACTCGCAGTCAAGCGGCAACCTGCTTTACCTGCCATTGGACAAACTGGTTAACCCTGCCCAGCAGAGCAGCCAGCCAAAGAGTGGCTCGTCTAGCGATTACGGTATCGAACTTGAAAAAGTCGAGACCGCCCCAGTATCAACTGCTCCACGTAGTACCGATACTGGCCGTCAGGGGAGATTTTAATTATGCGTAAGTTAATGATCCCTGTGATTGTTGTCTTTATCGCGACATTGCTAATGTCAATGTTCGTGGTCCAAGAAGGCGAGCGCGGTATTGTGGTTCGTTTCGGCCGTATCCTTAAGGCGCCTGATTCGGATGTAGCAAAGATCTACGAGCCGGGCCTGCACTTCAAAGTGCCGGTGTTTGACCGTGTCCGTACCCTGGATGCCCGTATTCAGACTATGGATGACCAGGCTGACCGTTTCGTAACGTCTGAGAAAAAAGACGTGATCATCGATACCTACGTGAAGTGGCGTATTGAAGACTTCGGCCAGTACTACCTAACTACCGGTGGTGGTGATGTCTCAACGGCAGAAGCGCTATTGAAACGTAAGGTGGTCGACAGCCTACGTGCGGAGATCGGTTCTCGTGAAATCAAGCAAATTGTTTCTGGCCCAGATCGTGGTGGGCAGGTAGACAATACTGCTTTGGCTGAAGAAGATGACGCACCAGCGTCTGAAATCGTGGCTGAAGTTGCTCCTCGTAAAGAGGTTGAAGGCCAGCGTGATCAAATCATGGCCAATGTATTGGCCGACATCAAAGTCAGCGCGTTTAAAGACTTGGGTGTTGAGGTGGTTGACTTCCGAATGAAGAAAATCAACCTGCCAGATGAGATCAGTGAATCTATCTACCGCCGTATGCGTGCTGAGCGTGAGTCGGTTGCCCGTAAGCACCGTTCTCAAGGTCGTGAGAAAGCGGAAGTTATCCGTGCTCAGTCTGAGCTAGAAGTTGCGAAGATCATCGCGGATGCTGACCGTCAGGCGCGTGTTGTGCGTGGTGCTGCAGATGCAGAAACCGCTCAAATCTACGCAGGTGCGTTCAACAAGAACCCGGAGTTCTATAACTTCCTACGTTCTCTGAAAGCGTACGAGAATAGCTTCAACTCGAAGAACGATATCTTGGTGGTTGACCCGAATACGGAATTCTTCAAATACATGAAAGAGTCCAGCGCGGTCGCTAACTAAGCACCATTAAGGTTGTGATTAAAAGGCAAGACTTCGGTCTTGCCTTTTTTATTGGGTATAATCCGGCCACCAACGCGAGGAGATGACAATGAGTAAGGCAATCTGGATGGCATTGGGGCTAGTGCTTGTGTTTGAAGGACTTGGCCCTTTGTTGGCCCCTCGGGGCTGGCGAGAAATGGTGAGCCAATTGAGTCAGCAGGATGACAATTCCCTGCGCCGAATAGGTGGCTGCCTAGTGGTCGCCGGCAGTGTTATCGCCTATATGATGTACACTAGTATGTAAATTCCGCTAGCATGTTTGCGTGACAGCCTTCTTGCGGTTTTGTGGCTTATGGTCAAAAAATGACTGCAAGCCAACGTTGAAGGTGCTAGAATCCCTTTTTAACTACTGATAGACGAAGAAAGATGGCAAATAATGTAGTCGTTCTTGGCACCCAATGGGGTGACGAAGGTAAAGGTAAGATCGTAGATCTATTGACCGAAGATGCAAAATACGTAGTGCGCTACCAAGGTGGTCACAACGCTGGTCACACCCTAGTCATTGACGGTGAAAAAACTGTCCTTCACCTGATCCCATCAGGTATCCTACGTGACAACGTTAAATGTATCATCGGTAACGGTGTTGTACTTTCTCCAGACGCACTGATGAAAGAAATGGGCCCACTAGAAGAACGTGGTATCCCTGTTCGTGAACGTCTGTTCCTGTCAGAAGCTTGTCCGCTAATCCTTCCATACCACATCGCTCTTGACCAGGCGCGTGAAATCGCACGTGGTAAGAAAGCGATCGGTACAACTGGCCGTGGTATCGGTCCAGCTTACGAAGATAAAGTTGCTCGTCGTGGCCTACGTGTTGGCGACCTATTCGATAAAGAAGCATTTGCCGAGAAGCTTAAAGAAGTAATGGCTTACCACAACTTCCAGCTTGAGCATTACTACAATGCTGAGCCGGTAAGCTACGAAGAAGTTCTAGAAAACATCATGGCTCAGGCTGATATCCTGACTGCAATGGTTATCGACGTAACTAAAGAACTTGATGATGCACGTCTACGTGGTGACAAGATCATGTTCGAAGGTGCGCAGGGTACACTGCTTGATATCGATCACGGTACTTACCCGTACGTAACCTCTTCAAACACAACTGCTGGTGGTGTTGCTGCAGGTTCTGGCTTCGGTCCTCGCCACCTTGGTTACATCCTGGGTATTGCGAAAGCTTACTGCACCCGTGTTGGCGCAGGTCCTTTCCCGACAGAGCTTTACGACGGTCAAGACAAGCAAGACCCTGTTGGTAAGCACCTAGGTGAAGTAGGTAACGAGTTTGGCGCAACGACGGGTCGTCTACGCCGTACCGGTTGGTTTGATGCAGTTGCTATGCGTCGTGCTATCCAGATCAACTCAATCACTGGCTTCTGCCTAACCAAGCTAGACGTACTAGATGGCCTGGAAGAGATCAAGATCTGTACTGGCTACAAGACGAAAGATGGCGAAATCCTAGAAGTCTCTCCAATGGCGGCTGACGCTTACGAGAACATCGAGCCAATCTACGAAACAGTACCTGGTTGGTCTGAAACAACATTCGGTGCTAAGTCTCTGGATGCACTGCCACAGACAGCGCTAGACTACATCGCTCGTATCGAAGAGCTAACTGGTGTTCCAGTTGACATCATCTCTACCGGTCCTGACCGTAACGAGACAATCATCAAGGTTCACCCATACGGTGAGTAATTGCTGATTGCAGTGCGTTAGTACTGTAGCGGTATTGATAGATACGAAAGCCAGCCCATCGGGCTGGCTTTTTTTATGGTTATTTTATTGATTACCTGCAGGAACATAATCCTTTAGAGATGCTGCTGATGTGGGGGTTAGTTCCAAAATTGACCTAACACGATTGCGTCAAAATCCTCTTTAGACTATGTCATAAAGCGTCGGGAAATTGCCGTTTTAGGTGTTTTTTCTCTAAAGTCTTCTGCTCTGCCGCCGATAACGTTAGCACGTTTGGAAAGAGATCTGTCCATGAGCTTACGCCCGTTAATCTTTGCTATTGCCTTGTGCAGCGCGATGCCTGCTTCCGCATTGGAAGAAGTGGGTGATGCTGTGCCTGTGTACAGCGAAAACGAGCTTAACCGGATGTTCGTTTCCAACAATCACTTGCAGCAGGTGCAGGCTGACGATTGCCAACTGGTCCAGGATATCGAGGCCAGGGCGATTCGGGTCGAGTCTCCCTCCTACCAATTTCTCTATGGCGACATGCTTGCCTGGGGTGTGTGTGTTGAGCGTGATGTCGAGCTTGGTGTTCATTATATGCAGTCTGCGGCTCAGCAGGGCTCTCCAGCCGCGTTGGAGCAGCTCGGGCGCTATTACGCCCGTGGCACCTTGGTTCAGCAAGATCGGGAGCGGGCGATCCCCTACCTGCGTGAAGCGGCTGCGATGGGCAATGTTGATGCCCGTATCCAACTTGCCGAGTTACTGTTGAGTAATTACGGTAGCCCGCTCGATTTTGAAGATGCCTATCGCTGGTTGTATAACACGGTGACGGCAAGTCAAAGCAAACATAACAAGATAGCGAGCTTGCGCCGTGGGCTGGAAAATCGTATGCCAGCCAATGTGATTGCCAGGGCAAAACGACGGGACAGTTTCTGGTAGGAAATAGATTGGCTGGGGCGAAGCCTTGGGGGAGATAAAAAAGAGAGGCCGGGGCCTCTCTTTTTGCAATTAGATAACCTTTTGCAATTAGATAACTTTGTGCGGGCCGAAGCATTCGTAGTGAAGTTGCTCCTCGGCAACGCCCATCTCCAGTAGCTGTTTGGCAACATGCTGCATGAAGCCAACCGGACCGCAGAAGTAATAGTGCATACCTGGTGTTACGACCAAGTCTTTGACTTTGCCAAGGTCCATCATACCGTCAAACTGGAAGTCCTCTGCTTGGCTGTCTGAGGCCAGTGGCTCATGGTACCAAGTATTGCTAGTAAAGTGATCATGCTCGGCAACCATGCGTGCGATGGTATGTTTGAAGGCATGGTGGCCGCCGTTCTCGGCAGCGTGCAACCAGTGCACATTAGCCTGGTGACCTGTTAAGGTTTCAAGCATCGACAGGGTCGGCGTCAGCCCGACACCGGCAGAAATCAAGGCTACCGGAGTGGTTGCTTCGACATCAAGGAAGAAGTCACCGGCTGGTGGGGCAAGCTGGACTTTATCTCCCACTTTCAGGGTGTCATGTAGGTAGCTTGACACCTTGCCGCCTTCTTCTCGTTTGACCGAAATACGGTACTGGTCGGCCTGTGGCGCAGAAGACAGGCTGTATTGGCGGATTTCTTGGAACTCGAAGCCCTCAGGCTGGAGATAGATCCCAAGATATTGGCCTGGCTGGTAGCCGGCAACTTCGCCGCCGTCGGCAGGTTTGAAGGTGAAGCTAGTGATCACTGCGCTCTCTTGGGTTTTCTCAGTCAAGATGAACTCTCGGGTGCCACGCCAGCCCCCCGACTTGCCTTCGTTTTCCTGATAGATCTCTTCTTCACGCTTGATAAAGATATCTGCAAGTAGGCCGTAGGCCTCTGCCCATGCATCCAACACCTCTTGGCCTGGGGATAGTAGATCGTCAATGGTACCTAACAGGTGGCTACCGACAATCGCATACTGCTCGGCGGTAATCATAAAGCTGGTGTGTTTATGGGCAATTTTCTCAACGGCAGGCAGCAGGGCCGGTAGGTTTTCAATATTGTTGGCGTAGGCACAGATTGCATTGAATAGCGCTTCGCGTTGATCGCCGTTGCGCTGGTTGCTCATGTTGAAAATATCTTTGAGTTCAGGGTTGTGGCTGAACATGCGATCGTAGAAATGGGCCGTTAAGGCTGGTCCGGTCTGGGCAATGACCGGGGCAGTCGCTTTGACAATATCGATAGTTTGGGAGCTGAGCATGACTTTACCTTTAATGGTGTATTTATAATATATGTTATAAGTTGTATCGTATCTGTATCTTTTAGTCAATAACCAGATTAAAATGTCGTCAGGAGGAGTTATTGTGCAACTGACGAGTTTTACCGATTACGGCCTACGTGCCCTTATATACTTAGCAACCCTGCCGCAGGGTGAGCTGGCGAGCATTACCAAAGTGACCGAGGTATACGGTGTGTCACGTAACCACATGGTGAAGATCATCAACAAGCTTGGACAGCTGGGTTATGTTGAAACCGTGCGCGGTAAAAATGGCGGGATCCGTCTTGGCATGCCGGCCGATAAAATTATAGTCGGTGATGTCGTGCGGGCTATTGAGCCGCTACAGATCGTCAATTGCAGTGAGGACTTTTGCCACATTACTCCAGCCTGCCGATTGAAAGGCATCCTGTTCGATGCACGCCAGGCGTTCCTCAACGAGCTGGATAACCACACCCTGTCAGAAATGATAGATGACAACCCGCCTTTGCGTGTCTTGTTGGACCAGCCTGAGCTGTAAAACAAAATCAATAACTTCAAATTCTCTCTGGGGAGCTAAATTTTCGACTTGGCTCCCGTCTGTTCACCTAGGGCGCGGATATACTTGAAGTATCTCTTCGCCAACTTGGATCTAATTATGTCAAAAGGTACTACCGATTTACCGGTCGATCCTTTTCGCGATCGCGAAGCATCAAACTACGAAAATCCTATTCCTAGCCGCGAAATGCTGCTGGAAGTGATTCGCGGTTATTCGACGCCAGTCAGCCGCGATCAGTTATTCGAAGAACTGAAACTTGAAGGCGAAGACCAATATGAAGGTCTGCGCCGTCGCCTGCGCGCCATGGAGCGTGATGGCCAGCTAATTTTTACCCGTCGTCAGTGCTATGCCTTGCCAGAGCGCCTCGATTTGATCAAAGGCCATGTGATTGGCCACCGGGACGGATTTGGCTTCCTTCGCCCGGAAGGCACCCGCAGCAAGGAAGAAGACTTGCTGCTTCCCCACCACCAAATGCGTGGTGTGATCCACGGTGATTACATTCTGGCCCAGGTGGCTGGTACGGATAAGCGTGGCCGCCGCGAAGGGCGCGTAGTCCGTGTACTGCAGCATTACGAAGGCCAGATTGTCGGCCGCTTCTTTATCGAAGACGGCATGGGCTATGTAGTGCCGGACGACTCCCGTATTGCCCAGGATATCGTGATCCCGAATGACCAGCGCATGGGTGCGCGAATGGGTAACGTAGTAGTGGTTGAAATCAACCAGCGAGCTACCCGCCAGTACAATGCCGTAGGCAAGGTTGTTGAGGTATTGGGCGAGAACATGGCGCCGGGGATGGAAATCGAAATTGCCCTGCGTACCCACGATATCCCCCATGAATGGCCGGCGGAAGTTGAGAAACAGATCCAGGGGCTCGGCGAAGAAGTTCCTGAGGAGGCCAAGCAGGGCCGAGTTGACTTGCGTAAGCTGCCATTGGTGACGATTGATGGCGAAGATGCCCGTGATTTCGATGATGCGGTCTACTGTGAGCGCAAGAAGTCTGGGGGCTGGCGCCTGTGGGTTGCGATTGCCGATGTCTCCCACTATGTCCGCCCGGATTCAGCGCTGGATACCGAAGCAGTGCGCCGTGGTAACTCGGTGTATTTCCCTTCTCAAGTGATCCCGATGCTGCCGGAAGTCCTGTCCAACGGCCTGTGCTCGCTTAACCCGCAGGTTGACCGGCTGTGTATGGTGTGCGAGATGACCATCTCGGCATCCGGTAAGCTCTCTGGCTATAAGCACTACGAAGCGGTGATGAACTCCCATGCACGTCTGACTTATACCAAGGTCAGCAAGATGCTGGAAGGCGACGAGGAACTGCGCGAGCGCTATGCTCCGCTGGTGCCGCATCTTGAAGAGCTATATGGCATGTATAAAGTGCTCAAGACTGCACGTGAAGAGCGTGGGGCCATTGAGTTCGAAACTATAGAAACCCAGTTTATCTTCAATGCCGATCGTAAGATTGACCGTATTGTGCCGGCAGAGCGTAACGATGCCCACAAGATCATTGAAGAGTGTATGATCCTGGCTAATATTGCCTCGGCCTCGTTTGTCGAGAAGGCCAAAGAACCAGCGTTGTACCGGGTACACGATACCCCGGGTGAAGAGCGCCTTACAGGTTTCCGCGACTTCCTCGGCGAACTCGGCCTGCAGCTTTCTGGTGGTTTGGAACCTGCGCCGAAGGACTATGCTGCCTTGGCTGCGATGATCCAGAGCCGCCCGGACCATGAACTGATCCAGACCATGCTGCTGCGTTCGATGAAACAAGCGGTTTATCAGGCGGATAATATTGGCCACTTTGGTCTGGCCCTGAAGCGCTATGCCCACTTCACTTCGCCGATCCGCCGCTATCCGGACTTGACCTTGCACCGTGCGATCAAGTATTTGGTGGCCAAGCAGGAAGGGACCAACAAGGACCGCTGGACACCGACCGGAGGTTACCATTACTCCTTTGATGATATGGATACCCTGGGTGAGCAGTGCTCGATGACCGAGCGCCGTGCCGATGACGCGACCCGCGATGTGGCTGACTGGCTGAAGTGTGAGTACATGCAGGACCATGTCGGTGACGAGTTCGAGGGTGTGATTGCCAACGTAACGGGTTTTGGCTTCTTTGTTCGCCTCAACGAACTGAATATCGACGGCCTTGTCCATATCTCCAACTTGGCCAATGATTACTACCAGTATGATCCAATTGGCCAGCGCTTGATTGGTGATAGCTCCGGCCAGGTATATCGCCTGGGTGATACGGTGAAGGTCAAAGTGGCGTCGATTAATCTCAATGACCGCCAGATCGACTTTGACATCGTAGGCAGTAACCGCAAGCCGCGCGGGGCTGGCAAAACCGCCAAGAACCGAGAGAAAAAGCAACGCATGCGAAAAGCCGAGGGCATGCAGCGCCAGAGCATGAAGGTATACCGCGTTAAAGACGGTGAGGCCGAACAAGAGTCGCGTTCGAAGTCGAAGAAAGAACGTAGCTCAGTGCGCCAGAAGCTAAAAGCCGGTGCTATCCCGAAACTCGAGGGAGACAAGGCACCGGAAGGCAAAGGCGGTAAGCAGGGCGGCAAGGGTAAGCCGTCCGCAAAGAAAAAATCGACCAAGGTACGCAAGAAGAAACAGCGTGCCGGGAAGAAAGAACGAGCAGCTAAGAAGAATTAATCCATGAGTAATAACATGATTTTCGGCATTCATGCCGTGAAAGCCGTTTTGGCGGCAGACCCTTCTCGCTTCATCGAAGTTTTTGTATTGAAGGGCCGTGAAGATGACCGTTTGTTGCCGGTGATCAACGAGCTACAAATGCTGGGGATCACTATCCAGCAGGCTGGGCGTAAGGCTCTTGATGATAAAGCCCAAGGCGCATCGCACCAGGGCATTATCGCCCGTGTCCGCCCTGGCAAGCAGTACAACGAGAATGATATCGATGACGTGTTGGCGGGCAAAGAAAACCCACTGTTGTTGGTACTCGATGGCGTAACCGACCCGCATAACCTAGGCGCCTGCCTGCGTAACGCGGATGCTGCGGGCGCGGTAGCCGTGATTGTGCCGAAGGACCGCTCGGCACAGCTTAACGCAACAGCAAGCAAGGTCGCTTGTGGTGCTGCTGAAGTGGTACCGCTTATCCGTGTGACCAACCTGGCCCGCACTCTACGTGCGCTACAGGACAAAGGCGTATGGGTCGTAGGTACCGCTGGTGAGGCCACTCACGATCTTTACCAAAGCAAGCTGACCGGTCCGCTGGCAATTGTGATGGGCGCCGAAGGTGAGGGCATGCGTCGCCTGACCCGTGAAACCTGTGACGACCTGATCAAAATCCCAATGGCAGGCTCGGTTTCAAGCTTGAATGTATCGGTAGCAACGGGTATCTGTCTGTTCGAAGCAGTACGCCAGAGGCAGTAAGAGAACTCGGCAAGGGGCAATAGGCCCTTGGCAAGGGGAAGAGCAGGAGTAATGTGAAAACGTTGCTCCTGCTTTTTTGTGAGAATAGGCAAAAAGTTTCAAACACATTGATAGAAAGTCGTCATGTAGAAAACTTGCATTGCCCATTGCCCATTGCCCATTGCCCATTGCCCATTGCCCATTGCCCATTGCCCATTGCCACTTTGTCACAAATTTCTCTTGCTTCAATTGTCCATTCTCTGTACTATTCTGCCTCCAAATTCTCGGTTATTTATTTTAGTTCCTTGCTTCTCTTGGTTAACCGAGCCAATCCGAGAAGCTGATTAATCCGTAAGGAGCAACCCATGCGTCATTACGAAATCGTATTCATGGTGCACCCAGATCAGAGCGAGCAGGTTGCTGGCATGGTCGAGCGTTACACTGGTGCAATCAAAGATTCTGGTGGTCAGATTCACCGTCTAGAAGATTGGGGCCGTCGTCAACTGGCTTACCCAATCAACAAACTGCACAAAGCACACTACGTTCTAATGAACGTTGAAGCTGAGCAGTCTGTAATTGACGAGCTAGAGTCTAACTTCCGCTTCAACGACGCTGTGATCCGTAACATGATCATGCGCACTAAAGGCGCTATCACTGAGCCATCTCCAATGATGAAGGCTAAAGAAGAGCGTGCCCCACGTCGTGAAGAGCGTGCAGAGCAACCTGCACAGTCTGAAGGCGAAGCTGCAGCTGAGTAATTGTTAAATGACCAATCGTCTGGAGTTATCTGGCGTTATTGCCAAAGACCCCAAACGAAGCCGGTCGCTGGCAGGTGTGCCTCATTGTCACTTTGTGCTTGAGCATCGCTCCTACCAGAAAGAAGCTGACCTACCACGCCAGGTGTATTGCTACATCAACGTGGTAGTAAGCGGGCAAGGTCAACAAGTTCTCACTCAAGATTTAGCTATCGGCAGCCACATTAAGGTAGGCGGTTTTGTCTCCTACCACACCGGACGTAATGGTCTAGGTAAATTAGTGTTGCATGCTGATCACATTGAAAAAATTTAGTTCAGGAGATAAGCCCATGGCACGTTTCTTCCGTCGTCGTAAGTTCTGCCGTTTCACTGCAGAAGGCGTACAAGAGATTGACTACAAAGACGTAGCAACTCTTAAAAACTACATCACTGAAGCTGGTAAAATTGTACCAAGTCGTATCACTGGTACTCGCGCTAAATACCAGCGTCAGCTAGCTCGCGCTATCAAGCGTTCTCGTTACCTAGCACTTCTACCATACACTGACAAGCATCAGTAATCGGTAGCGGTTTAATTAAGTTTAAGAGGACAAGATAATGCAAGTTATTCTACTTGATAAAATCGGTAACCTAGGTGGCCTTGGCGATCAGGTTAACGTTAAAGCGGGTTTTGCTCGTAACTTCCTTATCCCACAGGGCAAGGCAGTAATGGCTACTAAAGCTAACGTTGAAATGTTCGAAGCTCGTCGTGCTGAGCTAGAAGCTAAAGTTGCTGAGCAACTGACTGCTGCTGAAGCACGCGCTGAGAAAGTTAACGCGCTTGAAGCTGTAGTTATCGCATCTAAAGCTGGTGACGAAGGTAAACTATTCGGTTCTATCGGTACTCGTGACATCGCTGACGCAATCACTGCGGCTGGCGTTGAAGTAGCGAAGAGCGAAGTTCGCCTACCTGAAGGTGCACTACGTACGACTGGCGAATTCGAGATCAGCATCCAGCTGCACTCTGACGTATTCGCAACTGTTAACCTAAACGTTGTTGCTGAAGACTAATAGCGTTTTGTGTTGATTGCTTAAAACCAGCCTCCGGGCTGGTTTTTTTATGCCTGTAAAATATGAAGAGGTGTATAGGGGCCTGATGCTGAGCGAATGGGCTAGGCAGAAACGGTGTCTTAGGGGTTACATCTTGAACAGCAGGTTGACCGTCATAGCCGAGTCACGTTTCTTCAGGCCGTCCGGTACCCAGCTGTTAAGTTTCTGGTTGTTGCTGATTTTGATGGCGACAAAGTCACTGATGGCGGTGGTGAGGTTGAATTCTGCCTCCATGGTGCTGTTACTGTTACCGGCAATACCCGTAAGTCGTACACCCAATTCAACGGTTTTTGACGGCTTCCAAGTCATCTTGGCGTTGCCACGGAGGATCAGCTCGTCGACGGTTTCTTGCACGATAATATCATCGTCGTCGATTTCATCGAGGTTGGGTTCTTGGTGGCGGTAGCCAGGGCCGGCTTCCACTTCCATCTGGAAGGTTTCTCGCCTTACTAACTGGTAACCCAAACCGGTCGCGAAGGTAAAGTCGGTGAAGTAGGGACCATAGCGGTCATCAACGTAGTTGATGTTGCCCAGCACATAGGTCCGCTCATTGATCTTCATATCGCTCTGAAGCTCGACCTGTCCCTTGCGCTTGTCTTCCTCGCCGTCTTTTTCTGCCAGCAGGAACCTGAATTCACCGGTATGTCGATACTGGTTTTTGACATAGGTGCCCCCAAGGCGGGTGTTGAGGGTTTGTGAGTCCGAGTTTCCCCCAAGAGACTGGTAGCCAAGTTCAAGCTCGGTGCTCAGTGGCGGCGGGATCCGGGTTGGACGCTCATCACTGGTGGCGGCATTGGCATGGGTGCTGGCAAGCAGTACTAAAGCTAACAGGGTTCTTGCCAAGCGGCCTCCTCATTGGGTGAAACAGTAATTGACCAAACCCGGCATTCTAACCGATTTATGTCATCTTTTGGTCAGGAATCGTGGGTCGAATGTATCAAATTGCTCGCAGGGCTCTATTATGTCATTTCTGGAGGGAAAATCGCTATCAACGCTATATTGATAGATGGACTCGTTCTGAATTAAGGTATAATGCTCGGCTTAGTTTCCGGCAATCATTTCAATTCCTATGGCAGAGAATCGCAAACCGAACCCCAAAAAAGACTCCCAGATGGACGCGCTCAAGATGGCGCCGCACTCGCTGGAGGCTGAGCAGTCGGTCCTCGGCGGCTTGATGCTGGACAATGAGAAGTGGGATGTTGTTGCCGAGAAGGTGGTGGCCAAAGACTTCTACAGTCGCCCGCACCGCATTGTTTTCGAAGGGGCAGCAGCCTTGCTCGAAGCGGGTCAACCGCTTGACTTGATCACCTTGTCCGAGCACCTTGAGCGAGCAGACCAGCTCGAGGATGTCGGTGGTTTTGCTTATCTGGCAGAGCTTGCCAAGAACACCCCTTCAGCGGCCAATATTCTGGCCTATGCCGAGATTGTGCGTGAGCGGGCATTGATCCGTGACATGATCAGTGTGGCTAACGAAATTGCCGACGCAGGTTATGATCCCCAGGGCCGTGATAGTGAAGAATTGCTGGATATGGCCGAGAGTAAAGTTTTCGCCATTGCCGAGCAGCGTACTTCGGAAAACGAAGGCCCGCAGAATGTCGATACTATCCTGGAGAAAACCCTCGAGCGTATTGAGCTGCTGTACCAGACACCGCAAGATGGCGTGACTGGGGTATCGACGGGCTTTACCGACCTGAACAAGAAAACCGCCGGCCTGCAGGGCTCGGATCTGATCATCGTTGCCGCCCGTCCATCGATGGGTAAAACCACCTTTGCCATGAACTTGTGTGAAAACGCGGCCATGGAGCAGGAAAAGCCGGTACTTATCTTCTCGCTGGAGATGCCATCAGAGCAGATCATGATGCGTATGCTGGCCTCCCTGTCACGGGTAGACCAGACCAAAATCCGTACCGGTCAGTTGGATGACGAGGACTGGGCGCGCATTTCGTCGACCATGGGTATTCTGATGGAAAAGAAGAATATGTATATCGACGATAGCTCGGGCCTGACGCCGACCGAAGTGCGCTCCCGTGCCCGCCGTATCGCCCGCGACCATGGCGGTCTCAGCCTTATCATGATTGACTACCTGCAGCTGATGCGGGTACCAGGCCTGCAAGATAACCGTACCTTGGAAATCGCCGAGATTTCACGCTCGCTCAAAGCGTTGGCCAAAGAGCTCAATGTGCCGGTGGTTGCCCTGTCGCAGCTTAACCGCTCGTTGGAGCAGCGTGCCGATAAACGCCCGGTTAACTCTGACTTGCGTGAATCGGGAGCGATCGAGCAGGATGCCGATTTGATCATGTTCATTTATCGTGACGAGGTTTACCACGAAGACAGTGCCCTAAAAGGCATTGCTGAAATTATTCTGGGTAAGCAGCGTAACGGTCCGATCGGTACGGTACGATTGACCTTCCAGGGCCAGTTCTCCCGGTTCGACAATTATGCCGGTCCGGCCTTCGATGACGAATAAGGCTATTTAAGCTTAAGATGCAGTACCGGTTTGCCGGGCAATAATGAGTAGGAACATAGATGAAAGCGGCAACAGCGTATATCAATACCGAGGCATTGACTCACAACCTGCAGCAAATCCGCTGCCAGGCGCCAAACAGCAAGATACTGGCCGTGGTGAAGGCAAATGGTTATGGCCATGGGCTGGAATATGTGGCGAAAAGCCTACCTGATGTCGATGGCTTTGGTGTTGCCCGTATTGAAGAAGCCTTGACCCTGCGTGCTGGTGGCGTGGTCAAGCCGGTGTTGTTGCTGGAAGGCTTTTATGCCCCTTCTGATCTGCCCGTGTTAGTAACTAACAATATCCATACCGTGGTCCACTCGATTGAACAGCTGGAAGCTTTAGAGCGAGCGGAGTTGGATAGCCCTGTTGTGGTATGGCTGAAAATCGATACCGGCATGCATCGCTTGGGCGTACGTCCCGAGCAATATGCCGAATTCGTCGAGCGTCTCCATGCCTGCCCGAATGTGGCAAAACCGCTGCGTTATATGAGCCACTTTGGTTGTGCGGATGAACTGGCGAGTGATGTCACGCCACGCCAGATAGATGCTTTCATGGCGTTGACCGAGGGTTGCCGTGGCGAGCGATCGCTAGCAGCTTCTGCCGGGATATTGGCTTGGCCTGATAGCCACTTGGAATGGATCCGACCTGGGATCATTATGTACGGTGTATCGCCGTTTGCTGAACCGGCACGCGGTGCCGAATCCTATAACTTGAAACCGGTTATGACACTGACCTCAAGCCTGATCGCTGTTCGCGAGGTGAAGAAAGGTGAGTCAGTAGGGTATGGTGGGATCTGGACCAGCGAGCGTGATACTAAGGTTGGCGTTATCGCGATTGGCTATGGTGATGGCTATCCGCGTACTGCGCCTAACGGTACCCCGGTAATGGTCAATGGCCGTATTGTCCCAATGGCTGGCCGGGTATCTATGGACATGCTGACCGTTGATCTGGGGCCAGATTCTACGGATAAAGTCGGTGACGAGGCCATTTTATGGGGAGAGGGATTACCAGCCGAGATTGTTGCCGAGCACATTGGAACTATTGCTTATGAGCTGGTGACTAAACTCACATCCAGGGTTGCCATGGCGTATCAGTAATTGGCTTACTTTTATCCAAAAACGACAAACGAATTAACTCATATACAATGACAAGAATTATCAAAGCCGCAGCAATGGTTGCGGCTTTTTCATGCTCAACGACTGCTTTGGCCGATAGTTGGCCGACATGGGATCCCGAGACAGCCTTCGTGCCTTTTGCGTTTTCGACGGATGCCATGGGTGTATCGGTTGGTATGGCCGGCTTGCTCAAAGGGGCTGGACAGCCTCAGGCGGCTTTACTGGGGGCTGGGGTATACAGTGAAAAGGGAACCTGGCTCACTTACCTTGGGGCCAGCAACTATATTATCAGCCAAGACAGCCGGTGGTTGTTTGGCGCTGAGTTGTTTGATGCCAGTTACAAACAGTTTGATTACTACCTTGGTGAAGCGTCGAGCAACGGGTCATCGGTTGATGACAAGGTGGTTGCGGATGCCAAAGAGTCGCAATATCGCTTGTCAATGAGGTATATCCTGCCACTGGGGGCCGGCGAGAGCCAGGGTATCAGAGCTGCATTGATGCCGGTCCGCAAACTGACTGGCCATACGCCGTGGGAAAGTGGTGTGAGTTCGTTGGAGTTTAGGCCGTTTTATCAGGGACGGGAGTTCGATGATTTGCCGACCTCCCAAATCGAGCCGGCTGACTTTAGTGAAGTTGAAGAAGTCTGGGGGCTGGAGACCCGTTTTGACTGGGATAACCGTAACAATACCCGTAACCCTACCGAAGGTAGCCAGAGCCAGTTTTCGGTGACCTATGATCCTGGTAGTAGTGATCGTCCAAGCTGGTGGAAGTGGGAGTTTGAACAGAGCTGGTTCTGGTCATTCGGTAACCTCGGTGAGTTGTTTGACCAGCAGATCCTCGCATTGAACATTTACACGGCAGATACCCCAAGCTGGAACAGTACCGAAAAGGTCAATGGCACTGATACTTTCCGTCGGCCGCCTGCCTATGCCGGTAACCGTCTGGGGGGCTTGTACCGCCTGAGGAGTTTTTCCGGAGGCCGTTTCGTCGACAGGGCGGCGATGAGCTATAGCATGGAATACCGGGTAATGCCTGACTGGCAACCGCTGGAGGACTGGCCGGTATTTGAATGGTATGACGTGCCATGGTGGCAATGGGTGGCCTTCGTCGATGTCGGCAGGGTTGCCGACGAGTACGATTTGGCCGAACTCCACAGTGACATGAAATGGAGCGTCGGTGGTGCGGTTCGATTCCAGGTTGAAGGGATCGTGGTGCGAACGGAAATGGCTTGGGGCAGCGAAGACAGCCTGTTCCGGGTCATGATCAACCAGCCTTTCTAGTTTCCTTTCTTTTTTACAGGGTGGCGCATCTTGCGCCCCCTGTCCTATTCTCCCTGCAAGGTAATAACAAGGCGGCGGCTACCGCCATGGTCACGGTGCTCGCCAAGGTACACACCCTGCCAGGTACCCAATGCAAATCGGCCGTTGGTGATTGGCATACTGATGCTGGTGCCAAGCATGGAGGTCTTGATATGGGCAGGCATATCATCATCCCCCTCGTAGGTATGTTGGTAGTAAGGGGCACGTTCCGGCACAGCCTGATTGAAGTGGGCTTCCATATCACTGCGAACGGTAGGGGCAGCATTTTCGTTAAGTGTCAGACTGGCCGAGGTGTGCTGGATAAACAAGTGGGCAAGCCCGACGTTTATCTGAGCGAGCTCAGGAATTTGTTGTTCAATTTCATCGGTAATGAGGTGGAAGCCGCGGGCTCGTGGGCGTAGTTGGATTGTTTTTTGGTACCACATCGTTATTATTCCTTTTATTACACGAGCAAGAAACGTGTCATATAGTCAATATATGCCGGTTTCCTGAGCTTACCATTTACTCTCAAGTTTCGTGACCTGACGCAATGAAGGTAGGTATCCCTTCACGTCATAATTATTCATAAGTTGTAAAATTACAAAAATTTAGCTGACCTGTTAACTTGAGCTACACTAGGGTCAACAAAACGAACAACATTTACTAAGATCGGGGATCCATTGCTTGGATTATGCTGACAAGACTAATGGATTAACAATTAAAAATCAGGAACTTCATCATGTTGAAAAACATCAATCCGACTCACACTGAGGCGTGGAAAGCGCTAACTGCACACTTCGAAGACGCTCAGGACCTTCAGCTTAGCGAGCTGTTTGCCAATGACGGCGAGCGTTTCAACAAGTTCTCTGCCAACTTCGGCGATGACATCCTTCTGGATTACTCCAAGAACCTGATCACTGAAGAAACCATGAGCAAGTTGTTTGCTTTGGCTGAGCAGACTGAACTGAAAGCGGCGATTGCAGACCTGTTCAGCGGTGAGAAGATCAACCAGACAGAAGGCCGTGCAGTTCTGCACTCGGCACTGCGTAACCGCAGCAACACGCCAGTTATGGTTGACGGCGAAGACGTGATGCCAAACGTCAATGCGGTACTGGAAAAGATGAAAGGCTTCACTGCACGTATTGTTGACGGTGAATGGAAAGGTTACACCGGCAAAGAAATCACTGACGTGGTGAACATCGGTATCGGTGGTTCGGACCTTGGTCCTTACATGGTGACTGAAGCGCTGGCACCATACAAAACTCGCCTGAACATGCACTTTGTTTCTAACGTAGATGGCACTCACATTGCAGAGACACTGAAAGGTCTTAACCCAGAAACTACGCTGTTCCTGATCGCATCTAAGACCTTCACCACCCAGGAAACCATGACCAATGCCCACTCGGCGCGTGATTGGTTCTTGGCTTCTGCAAGTGATCAGGCTCACGTTGCGAAGCACTTCGCTGCACTTTCTACCAACGCGCAGTCTGTAGCGGATTTCGGTATCGATACTGACAACATGTTCGAGTTCTGGGACTGGGTTGGCGGTCGTTACTCGCTATGTTCGGCAATCGGCCTATCTATTAGCCTGGCTATCGGCTTCGACAACTTTGTTGAGTTGCTAGAAGGTGCCCATGCGATGGACCAGCACTTCACTGAAGCGCCGCTTGAGCAAAACCTACCGGTTATCCTTGCCCTGATCGGCATTTGGTACAACAACTTCCACGGCGCAGAAACTGAGGCTATCTTGCCTTACGATCAGTACCTGCACCGTTTTGCGGCTTACTTCCAGCAAGGTAACATGGAATCGAACGGTAAGTGTGTTGACCGTGGCGGCAACCCAATTGACTACCAAACGGGTCCAATTATCTGGGGTGAACCAGGCACAAATGGCCAGCATGCGTTCTACCAGCTTATCCACCAAGGTACCAAGCTGATCCCTTGTGACTTCATTGCTCCGGCAATCAGCCACAACCCACTGAGCGATCATCATCCGAAGCTGATGGCGAACTTCTTTGCCCAGACTGAAGCGTTGGCATTCGGTAAGAGCAAAGAGCAGGTTGAAGCAGAATTCCTGGCTGCTGGCAAAACGTTGGAAGAAGTTGCTGAGCTAGTACCGTTCAAGGTATTTGACGGTAACCGCCCAACTAACTCTATCCTGGTTAAGCAAGTAACACCGACGGTATTGGGTTCATTGATCGCACTTTACGAGCACAAGATCTTCACCCAGGGCGTGATCTGGAATATCTTCAGCTTTGACCAGTGGGGTGTTGAGCTAGGCAAGCAACTAGCCAACAATATCCTGCCTGAACTAGGCGGCGCAGAGGCTGTAGCTAGCCATGATAGCTCGACCAACGGTCTGATCAATGCATTCAAACAGTGGCGCCAGTAATCGCTAGCTGATTGGAAGCAATAAAAAACGCCGCTTTGCGGCGTTTTTTTATGAAGGGCTTTTCGGCGGCATTAAGACAGCGCAACAACTTCGCTCGCTTGTGGACCTTTCTGACCATCTGTCACGATAAACTCGACATTTTGACCTTCATGTAGGGTGCGACGGCCCTGAGCCTGAATAGCACTGAAGTGAACGAATACATCTTTGCCATCAGCACCAGAGATGAAGCCAAAGCCCTTTTCATCGTTGAACCATTTTACGGTTCCAGTCAGTTTGTTCATGTTACGATCTTTCCTTTGAATGAGGGTATTTCCTTGCTTAGCCCCACGGGTAAGCAAAATGACGCGCGGGGGACATCAAATGTATAAGTGTCTTGATGCCTATCCAGCATATCGAGTCTAGATCGAATATATGACAGTTGGTAGTCTTTTATCTGAGATTTGTGGCAACTTCACATAAAAATCAAAGTGATAAGTTTGATGATAGGTTGCGGTAAGGACTTTCAACCAGCGAGGCCAGTTGAAAGTCTAAGGAACGGATGAAGTAAGATTATCCGTCAAAACAGATTTCGATAAAGGCTTTACCGTACTCGGAATCAAACGGCATGATAATTATCGCGCCATCACACTTGTGGGTAATGGTATGGCCGCGACCAGATACGACTGCCGGGGTAGCCATATCGAATTCGTAGCCTTTCTCTGCCAGGATGCGCTTGGCTCCACCGGTCACCATGTTGGTGATTTCACCCACCATATCTGTGACCTCTTCATTGATGCTATGTGGGCGCTCACCCAGCATTCTTTGCATGATTTCTAGTGCAAGTCCCTCATCAAAGGTAATCGACATTGATCCTTTGGTTTTCGGGCCAACCATACCAATCAAACCGGAGACATCGCCTCGGGCAATTTCATCTTTTTTGAGTCGGGGTTTCTGTGGAGCCAGCTCCATCGACGCCATGGTTTTGAGAACATTCAAAAGTGACGCCAGGAAAGGGTTTACGAATTCTGCGCGCATAATCTAATAACGACTGTCTCTGTCTGAATAAAATAACTTACTTGTTTTTACACTGCTGGCAAACACCATGACTTTCAACAACATGGTTTGTGACTTCAAAGCCTCGTTGCTCTGCTCGCTGGCGAAGAAGCTTAGCAAGCTCTTCATCATGGCACTCTTCGACATTCCCGCACTGGCTACAGATTAGCAGCTGAGAAAAATGATCAGCATGGCCTAGTAGACAACAGGCAATATAGCTGTTGGTTGACTCGACTTTGTGGACAAAGCCTTGGGCAAGGAGAAAATCGAGGGCTCGGTAGATTGTCGGAGGCTTCGCCTGGGGTTCGCTTTCACGTAGCAAATCCAACAGTTCGTAGGCACTGATCGAGCTATGATGCTCGATGATCAATGTCAGAACCTTCAGTCTTTGAGGCGTCAGTCTTACTCCTCGTTGCTCACAGAGCTGCTGGGCGGTTGCCAGCAACTGACCTTTATTTGCCATATAACCTCAAAATACAAGCGATAAGTACTCCATATTACCACACTCATTCCCAAAGTGACCTCTGTAATAACGTTTCCGTTATTTGTGCCGGAAAATTGTCGCCAAGCAGTGTTAGGTGTATCGGTCATTACAGATTATTACCATCTTGCTTTGCTTTTTGATTTACATACACCTTAAAGCTGTACGTTTTCTTTGTGTGGTTTTTGTTGTTTGTAAAGTATTGATTTTATTGGTTTTTTATTCACGTTCAGCTTTTTGAGGTTTTTCCCGTCTGAACTGTTTTCATTTTGCTTGTGATGCCTCAAAAGCTAATTTGATTTAAAATCAATGGCTTATGTTTATTTTCAAAATGTTATTTTTCATTTTGCCTACCATGTTACTCAAGGTTTCATCAATTGGCCTATTATGTTCTTTTTGAAGTTAGTTTTTAGCCTATGATGATCTATTTACTTAGAATAATTGGCACATCATGATCTAATTAGTGCCTCTGTTTGGATCATGATGATCTTTTTGCTTGTTTCTAAGTTGATGAGATCGCCAGATTATTATGTACAGCAAAAATAATTTTGTTCAGGGTAAAGCTGCTCTTGACTTCTGATGCTTGGGGTTGTGCTTTTATATATTATAAATATCAATAGCTTATGTGTATGTGCAGCTTTCTTGGTTTTATTCTGGGGTTGCTGGTATCCAAAAGCTTATTTAGCTGTACATTGAAATGATGTTTGCAATTAAGTCACTGTTTTTATTTTGTTATTTAGTGTTATTAAAAATATACCTGTGTTCTTTTTACCTTTTGGTATTGCCGGATTAATGTTGCTTTTTACAGTCTTGCTAGCCTTGAATTGCAGGCTAAGCAAGATGCGATTTGGGATAGTGCTAGGAATAGGGTAGAATCCGCCTCCTTGCAGCGTTGTAAGATCCTTGGTTTGGGTGTAGCCCCTACCAGAAACGATAGATTTAGCGGTCGATAATGAGGTTTCCGATGACAGATACTGCTGTTGTAATGAACGAACAGTCTAACGATGAGCAAACACAGCTGGGCCAGTACCCGGACTGTCGTTTATCTATTGCGCCGATGCTCGATTGGACTGACCGCCATTGCCGCTATTTCCATCGCTTGATCAGTGAGCGTACCCAGCTTTATACCGAGATGGTGACAACGGGCGCCATTATCCACGGTAAGGGTGATTATCTAGCTTACAACGAAGAAGAGCATCCGTTGGTACTGCAGCTGGGTGGCTCAAACCCTGCCGAGCTTGCGCAGTGTGCCAAGCTCGCTGCTGAGCGTGGTTACGATGAGATCAACCTCAACGTTGGTTGCCCGTCTGATAGGGTCCAGAATGGCCGTTTTGGTGCTTGCCTGATGGGCGAAGCAGAGCTAGTGGCCCAGTGTGTTTCTGCTATGCGTGAAGTGGTAGACATTCCGGTATCGGTGAAGACCCGTATTGGTATTGATGAGCAGGACTCGTATGAATTCCTGACTGACTTTATCCGCATCGTCAGCGAAAAAGGCGGCTGTGAGGATTTTACTATCCACGCCCGTAAAGCATGGTTGAGCGGTTTGAGTCCTAAGGAAAACCGTGAGATCCCACCGCTGGACTACCCACGTGTCTACCAATTGAAGAAAGACTTTTCACACCTGACCATGGGGATCAATGGTGGGGTGAAAACCATGGAAGAGATTGAAGCCCACCTCCAACATATGGATGGGGTAATGGTAGGCCGTGAAGCATATCAAAACCCGTATTTGCTTGCTGAAGTGGATCAGCGCCTGTATGGCTTGGACAAGCCGATGAAAAAGCGCCGCGAGATTGTTGAAGCCATGTTCCCGTATATTGAACGTGAGTTGGCCAAAGGCACTTACCTCAACCACATCAGCCGCCATATGCTGGGCCTGTTCCAAAATATGCCAGGTGCACGTCAGTGGCGTCGCCATATTAGCGAGAATGCCCATAAGCCAGGTTCTGGTATTGAGGTGCTGGAGCAGGCAATGGCGAAGATCCCTGCCCACCTTGATGTCTAACCCTCCGGGGCCACAGTGGTGAAAAAGGCCAATTAGTTGGCGAAATCGACCAATATTTCGATGTTAAAGGCATACCGTTTTGCGGTATGCCTTTTTTAATGTGCTGATATTTATAGAGTAAATGGTATTTCAATAACTTGGTCCACTTTGTGCAATACCTAAATCATTGGCGGCAGTGATATTGCCAATAATATTTACGGGATGCCCGAGGAGGGAGCGATGATCGAGTTTTTATTTTTGTTGGCGTTTGCCGTGGTACTGGTCTGTACCGGTGTCAGTATTTTGGGAATGGCATTGGCAGTTGCCGCTGGGTTTGTGGTGATGGCTATCGCAGGCATGATTGGGGTGATGTTCAAATTACTGCCTTGGCTGTTGCTGGTTGCCGTTGCAGTGTGGTTTTACCGCGAGCACAAAGCCGAGCAGACTCACAGGAAGCGCTACTACCGCTAACCGGTGCTTTACCTATGTCCTAAAAATAGAATGTAAAATTTTGAAAGGAAAGTAGATGATTGACATTACAGGTGAAGTTTTCTTAATCGGCATCTGATATAGTCTGGCCGTTTTTTATCTAAATACTAATAAAGAGCGGAGACTCAAAATGAAAAAATTAGCGCTTTCTGCGGTAGCCGCTGCTGTCGCACTGTCTGCGGCAGTACCTGCCCATGCAGCAACGCTTTTTGGGGTGAAAGCCGGTGCCGATGCCTGGTTCACCGATGCCAAAGTTAATGATAGCCGTAGCGATACTGACAGCAATACTTCAGGTTCTTACTACGTGGCGTTCGAGCACTTTGTACCATTGGTACCAAATTTCCGTCTGCGATACACCGATGTGGACAACGGAATTGTTTCCTTTGGCCAGACTGAATACACCGCTTACTACGAAATCCTGGATAACGATGCCGTAGCATTTGATATCGGTGTAACTATGACCAAGTTCAACTCGGGCAAGTTCGATGGTGAGAGCTTCAGCGAGTGGCAGCCAAACATCTACGGTAATGTTGAGCTGGGTATTCCTATGACACCGTTGTCACTATTTGGTGATCTTAACTTCGGTAACTACGACAGCACCAGCACGGTTGATGGCCAGGCGGGCGTGAAATGGAGCATTCCATTGGTTGCCGCTGATCTGAACCTACGCGCGGGCTACCGTGTGATGGACTACGAGTTTGACTTCATCAAGAGCACCAAAGACGCTGAATTCTTTGCCGATGGTTGGTTCCTAGGTGTAGAAATCGATATCTAAACGATTATTTCAAAGCCTCGATTCCAAAGCCACGAGAAATCGTGGCTTTTTTGTTGCCTGTTTTCTCGGTTTTGTACCACCTTTATAAAAGGTGAAACTGTAAAAGGGCTGGGGCTTATGACGTTAACCGAGTTGCAGAACCTCTATACCAATAGCGAGATTGTGGAAGCCGTGATTGAGCCTTCTATTCAGGCTAATGGATGGATTGTTGAGTTCCGCCATCGTCGGGGCGGGTTTGTTCCCCTCACTGATGGTTCGGGCAGTGAAAAGTGCTATCACGATATCGACACTGCCACCGAGCGGGCATTCGAAGTCGGTTTTCACCAAGTGAGAATAGCCGATACCTTCTGAATTACTTAGAAAAACTGCAGCTGAGCCTGCAGTTTTTTTTACCCTTCTCCCTTACAAATCGTTATAAAACATTCTTATCTATTCTTTCTTGTTATTTCTCTGAGTAGCTAATCTAACCCATACGCAATGTATAGGGATCGTCGTGTCATGTTACTTAAGGAACTTTCAGCTCTGGCCAGCCCGCTAAATGATCAGCAAATAGGTCAACTCCAGCAGGCTGCCGCCGAGTTATCGCCACAACAGTTGGCGTGGATCAGTGGATATTTTTGGGGCCTCAGCCAAACACAGGTGGCTGGGCAAACTCAGTCTTCTCCGGCACCGGCTCTTGCCGCCAGCACACAACCTGCCGGTAAGCTGACCATCATTTATGCTTCCCAGACCGGGAATGCCAAGGGGGTTGCCGAGCAACTGAAAGAAGAGGCCGATGCCAAAGGCATCAAGGCCGATATTTTTGCCGCTGGGGATTACAAGGGCAAGAACCTCGCCAAAGAAACCCATGTCATTATCGTGGCCTCTACCCATGGTGAAGGGGAAGCGCCGGATGATGCCATTGAGCTGCATGAATTCCTGCAATCGAAAAAGGCTCCGAAACTGCCGAATTTGCAATATGCCGTGGTGGGGCTGGGCGACTCCAGTTATGAGTTTTTCTGCCAGACTGCGAAAGATTTTGATGCCTTCCTTGGCAAACAGGGTGCAACCGCTTTCCACCCTCGCCTAGATTGCGATGTGGATTATGAGTCTGCGGCAACAGCGTGGCGTGCCGAGGCGCTAGACAAGGTAGAGGAAGCCTTAAAATCAGAGCAGGGAGCTGCCGATGTGGTTCAGCTGCCGCTGGGCCAAGCTTCACCGACAGTATCAGCGTACAACAAGAAGAACCCATACCCTGCAGCACTGCTGGCCAGCCAGAAAATTACCGGCCGACAGTCAGGCAAAGATGTCCGCCATGTGGAAATTGATCTTGAAGGCTCAGGGCTGACCTACCAGCCGGGTGATGCGCTTGGTGTGTGGTATGACAATGATCCTGCCCTTGTTGAAGCAATTCTAGCTAAGACAGGGCTCGCCTCTGAACAGCAAGTCGATGTTGATGGTGAATCAATATCGCTGCGTGATGCCCTCATCAAACATTATGAGATCACGCTGTCTAATCCGCAGCTAGTCACCAAATATGCCGAACTATCAGGCAGCAAAAAGCTGGCTAAGTTGGTCGAAGACAAAGACAAGCTGCGTGAATACGCCGGCAACACCCAAATTATTGATGTACTGGGTGAGAAAAAGGCTGCCTTGAGTGCTGAGCAGTTGCTGGGGTTGTTGCGCCGCCTCACCCCGCGCCTGTACTCGATTGCCTCAAGTCAGGAAGAGGTGGGCGAGGAAGTCCATTTGACCGTAGGGCTGGTGGAATACCACAAAGGCGAAGAAACCCGCCAGGGTGGAGCATCCGGTTACCTTGCTCAGCGTTTGGAGGAAGGCGACAGCGTCAGGGTCTTTGTCGAGCCGAATAACCACTTCAAACTGCCTGAAGATGATAATACCCCGGTGATCATGGTTGGCCCAGGAACCGGCATCGCGCCTTTCCGAGCTTTTGTCCAAGAGCGTGACAACCGTGATGCTGAAGGTAAGAACTGGTTGTTCTTTGGCGACCGTATCTTCACCGAAGACTTCCTGTATCAGGTTGAATGGCAGAAGTATTTGAAATCTGGCGTGGTGGATAGGATTGATGTGGCGTTTAGCCGTGATCAGGCCGAGAAGGTCTATGTCCAGCACCGCCTGTTAGAGCATGCTGCCGAAGTGTGGCAATGGTTGCAAGATGGCGCCCATATCTATGTGTGTGGGGATGCCACCCGCATGGCCAAAGATGTCCACGACGCGTTGGTGACAATCATCGAGCAGCAAGGTAAACAGAGCCGCGATCAGGCCGAGCAATATTTGAGTGAACTACGCAAGAGCAAGCGTTATCAAAAGGATGTGTACTAATGAGCGAGCAAAAACTGTCGGATAACGAACGCCTAAAGCGTGAAAGTAACTTCCTGCGTGGCACCATTGTTGAAGATTTGAATGATCGTATCACCGGTGGTTTTACCGCCGACAACTTCCAACTGATCCGTTTCCACGGCATGTACCAACAAGACGATCGTGATATCCGTGCCGAGCGTGCCAAGCAGAAACTCGAGCCTCTGCATAATGTGATGCTGCGGGCGAGGATGCCGGGTGGGGTGATCACCCCCAAGCAGTGGTTGGCGATTGATAAGTTTGCCGAGGAGCACTCGCTGTATGGCAGCCTGCGTTTAACCACCCGTCAGACATTCCAGTTCCACGGTGTACTGAAACCGAATATCAAGCTGATGCACCAGACATTGAACAAGATCGGTATCGACTCCATCGCCACAGCGGGGGATGTGAACCGTAATGTGTTGTGTACCACCAACCCGGTAGAGTCCGAGTTGCATCAGCAAGCCTATGAGTGGGCGAAGAAAATCAGTGAGCACCTGTTGCCGAAAACCCGTGCCTATGCCGAGATTTGGCTCGATGGTGAAAAGTTGGAGACCACGGACGAAGAGCCAATTCTGGGTAGCAATTACTTGCCGAGGAAGTTCAAGACAACCGTGGTGATCCCGCCGCAGAATGATGTCGATGTCCATGCCAATGACCTGAACTTCGTCGCGATCGCCGAAGAAGGCCAGTTGGTGGGCTTCAATGTACTGGTGGGCGGTGGCTTGGCGATGACCCACGGCGATAAGGCGACCTATCCGCGCAAGGCCGATGACTTTGGCTTTGTACCGCTGGAAAATACTTTGGATATCGCGGCGGCGGTGGTAACCACCCAGCGTGATTGGGGTAACCGTTCTAACCGTAAGAACGCCAAGACCAAATACACCCTAGATAGAGTCGGTGTCGATGTCTTCAAGGCTGAAGTCGAGAAGCGGGCAGGGATCACCTTTGCCCCAAGCCGTCCTTATGAATTTACCGAGCGTGGCGATCGCATCGGCTGGGTGGAAGGCATTGATGGCAAGCATCACCTGACGTTGTTTATTGAAAATGGCCGTTTGCTCGATTATCCGGGTAAGCCTTTGAAAACAGGGGCTGCGGAAATTGCGAAAATCCACAAAGGTGATTTCCGTATGACCGCCAACCAGAATTTGATTGTTGCAGGGGTGCCTGCCAGTGAGAAAAGTAAGATCGAAAAGATCGCGCGCGATCACGGCCTGATCGATGATGGTGTGTCCGAGCAACGGAAAAATGCCATGGCATGTGTCTCACTGCCAACCTGTCCGTTGGCAATGGCCGAAGCGGAGCGCTTCCTGCCAGAGTTTGTAACCGACATCGAACAGTTGCTGGAAAAACACAGCCTGCCGAAGGATGACAATATCATCTTGCGTGTTACCGGTTGTCCGAATGGCTGTGGCCGGGCCATGTTGGCGGAAGTGGGGTTGGTTGGTAAGGCGCCGGGACGCTACAACTTGCACCTCGGTGGAAACCGTAATGGTACCCGAATCCCGAAAATGTACCGCGAGAATATCACGGTCGAGCAAATCCTGACTGAACTGGATAGCTTGGTTGGCCGTTGGGCCAAGGAGCGTGAAGCAGGGGAAGACTTTGGCGATTTCACTATTCGTGCCGGGATCATCGAACCGGTTCTGATATCTAAGAGGGATTTTTATGCCTGATAGCCAATACGCCGCGTTGTTGCAGGCCAGCAAGGTGGAACAAATCCTCAAACTGGCTGAGATCAATGCCGAACTTGATGCGATGTCAGCCCCGCAGCGTATTCGCTGGGCGCTGGATAACTTGCCGCAGCAGTTTGCCCTTGCCTCGAGTTTTGGTATTCAGTCGGCGGTGATGTTACATATGGTGACCCGGATCAAACCGGATATTCCGGTGATTCTAACCGATACCGGGTATCTTTTTCCGGAGACCTACCAGTTTGTCGATCAGTTGACCGAGCGGCTGAAATTGAACTTGCATGTCTACCGTGCAGAGCTCAGTCCGAACTGGCAGGAAGCGCGATTCGGTAAACTGTGGGAGCAAGGTCTAGATGGGATCAAACAGTACAACCGCATCAACAAGGTCGAGCCGATGCGCCGTGCCTTGGATGAGCTTGGTGTTTCTGCCTGGTTCTCCGGTTTGCGTCGTGAGCAGTCACAAAGCCGGGCTACTTTGCCGGTGTTGGCGGTACAGAACGGTTTGTTCAAATTCCTGCCACTGATCGACTGGAGCGATCGCGATATTGAGCAGTATCTTGCCGAGCACCAACTGCCTTACCATACACTCAAGGATGAAGGTTACCTTTCTGTCGGTGATACCCATACGACCCAGAAATGGCAGCTGGGTATGAAGGAAGAAGAAACCCGCTTCTTTGGCCTCAAACGAGAGTGCGGCCTGCATGAAGATGATGTCGAAGCCGATGGATCCGGTATCTAGCTAGCGTGTGCGGGCAGGTATCCGAAAAAAAACCTTACTCATTGCTGGGTAAGGCTTTTTTACATCATGCTGACAGAAGAATCCCACTTGCGCGGTATCTTTGCGCGCGATTTTTTTGAGGGCTATGCCATCTAGCCTGCGGCCTGCCAGATACTACCAAGGTTATCAAGCAATCCGGCGCTGGCTCCTTGGTCGCCAAGAAATTGCATCACGACCGGAATAAACTGGCTTACCATACTTGCATCCATACCTAGGGCACTGAATACCTGATTGATGGTATCCATGTTACCCAACAAGGCGCTGGTACCCGGTGGTAAGCTGCCGGTCAGGGCATCAAGACCGGGGATCATATTGGTCAATTCGGTTGCCTGATCACCGCCAAGTTGGCTTGCAGCGATGGAAAGCAGGGCTCCAGCCCCACCTGCGGCTTGTTCGGTAGAGACATCAAGTTGGCTGCTGAGTAAATCGGTCAGAGGGTTGTTGAGTGTCGAAGCCGCTTCTTCATCCCCGCCGCCAAATAAGTCTGAAAGGCTGAAGGCATGACTGGTTACAGGCAAAATTAAACTGCCGACAAGCAGTAGTAGCCAAGTTTTGGCGCGGGCTTGGGTCAATAGGTACATCTTTCGCAATCCTCCATGTAGGCGTCGACTATAGGTGTCCCATTTAAGATTAGTCAGGAATGCGGGTGAGATACCAAATTCTGTGGCAAAAAATGAATTAAAAGATAAAAAAAGCCAAACTTTGGTTAGGATGGTCGTTAGATAAAGGGATTGCTGGATACAAAAAACGGTACCGAAGCACCGTTTTTGTCATCAATCGCGGAGGCGATTAAAGGATGTCTAGTAGTTCTACTTCGAATACTAGAGCTGCATATGGAGGGATCGCTGCACCTGCGCCGCGCTCACCGTATGCTAGGTTCTGTGGGATGTATAGTTTCCACTTAGAACCAACAGGCATCATCTGTAGAGCTTCAACCCAACCAGCGATTACGCCAGTTACTGGGAACTCTGCAGGCTGGCCGCGAGAAACAGAGCTGTCGAATACAGTACCGTCAGTTAGCTGACCGTGGTAGTGAACACGAACTTGCTTGTCTGAAGTAGGGATTTCACCGTTACCTTCAACAAGAACTTCGTACTGAAGACCAGATTCAGTTACTGTAACTTCTGAGCGTAGTGCGTTATCTTTTAGGAACGCTTCGCCTTCTGCAGCAGCCGCTTGAGCTTGTTCTTGACGAACAGCTTCTGCACGAGTGTGTAGATCGCGTAGTGCGTTGTTGATGTCGTCAACTTCGATTTCTGGCATGTCGCCAGTTAGAGAAGTCGCGATACCTTTAGCGATAGCAGCAACATTTAGGCCCTCTAGACCGCTTTGAGCTAGCTGCTGGCCCATTTGAAGACCGATACCGTAGCTTGCTTTAGTTTCAACTGTATCTAGTTTAACGTCAGACATGGTGTCATCTCTTTAGTAGAGTGAATAAAGCAGGCAGGATAACAGTTTCTCCCCCTAGGGGTAAACCATTGTAACAAGCTGTCGATGGATAGCGTGAATTTGATAGCGCTGGAGTGTTGTTTATGGGACAGGCCAAACGCCGTTCGAACAAAAAGAGTGAATTTACGTGGCCTCGTATCTCCTTGGATAAGGAGGCGTTGAAACAGGGAAGTACGGCTATCCGTGCCAAGTTTGCTCCGTTGGCAAGCAAATGGCAGCAGTTACCTAAATTGCATCGCCGTGCCCTGATGGTACTGGTGCCGGTGGTTGGGGTATTGCTGATCCTACCTGGTGGTGGTGACAAGGCTTCACAACCCACGTCTTCAGAGCCAGTTCGCCGTGAACTGTCCCTGAACCTGGAAAGCAAGCAACCAGAGCGCGTTGCTGTGGGTGAAAGGGAAGAGCCGGTATCTCCGCCTCGCCCTTCCCGGATTACGCCGCTGGAGCCGGTCGAAAGTCAGCCTGTTGCTTCGAAGCCAAAAGTGAAACCGGTGGAGAAAAACAGCACTTCCACGCAGTCGGCCAGTGCTGACTGGCAGCGCTATCAGGTGAAAAGCGGCGAGACCCTGGCTAACATTTTCCGGCAGCACAATTTACCGCTTAACGACCTCTATGCCGTCGCAGCCATCGAAGGGGACGACAAGCCCCTGAGCCGGATCAAGGCGGGGCAATGGATGCGCTATCGCCAGACTGCCCAGGGTGGTTTGGATGCGTTGCAAATTGAAGGGCGTAGTGGCGAGCCGATTTTGTTCTTCCGCCGCTCGGATGGCAGTTTTGTCCGCCGTACCCAGTAAGCGATCGGGATAACCGAAAAAAGCCACTCCGGTGGCTTTTTTGCTATCTGGTTACTGTGCTCGTGGTTGCTCTGGCTACCGGTATTGTTATTTGGTGAGGCGCATATCGATATGTGGGATACCGTCTTCCAGGTACTCTTCTGAAAAAGCCTCGAAGCCATATCTTTGGTAATAATGCTGTAAATGCGATTGGGCGCCAATCTCGACAGTCTCTCCGGGCCACAATTGCTCGGTCATGGTGATGCCTTGTTCAAGCAGTTGGTAGCCAACTCCCTTACCTCGGGCCACTGGGGCGGTAACGACCCGGCCGATACTCACTGCGTCATAGGTGGTACCTGCCGGTAACAGGCGGAGATAGGCGACAAGCGTATTGTCTTGGTAGCCAAGTAAGTGGTGAGTACCAGCCTGCCTGTCATGGTCGTCCAATTCTGGGTAAGCACATTCCTGCTCGACCACAAAGACATCGCAGCGCAGTTTGAGCAGGTCATAGAGTTGGTGGGTGGTCAGTTGGTCAAAGCTGAGGCACTGCCATTGCATGTCGTTCTCCTGATGGTACGTATTATTCACTCTTCCCTGAGGATAAATTACCTCAAAGGCGTTGGCATTAACTTAAGGCAAGTTGGCTTAAATCGATTAACTTTCTTCGCTGAGCCTGGCGCGAATACGGCTTAGGCTGGTGGCAGTAATACCCAGATAAGAAGCAATCTGGTAGTCGGCAAGCTGTGCCTGTAATTCTGGGAAATGGTCGCAGAACAAGGTATAGCGCTCTTCTGGGGTATGGATCAGCATAAAGCGTTCTTTATGCTCTTTGAATAACAGTTGCCTTTCGAGCAACGCCATATAGAGGCCGGGACAACAGGTTTTCCACTGCTCGAGCACTGCCAATGGTAGGGCGAGAATGTGGCTGGCCGACAAGGTTTCCAATAAGTACTCGGAAGGCTGCTTGGTCAGTAAGCTTTCAAAGCCAAGGATAAGTTCTTGCTCCCAATAGAACTCCTTGCTGAACTGGCGGCCTTCAGCCGTCAGGTAGCAGGCATGGCAGGTCCCATCGACAAGGAAGAAAGCATAGCTTGGCTGTTCCCCTTGATTGAGCAATATGTGGCGGGTCGGTAACTCCATCGGCTCTGCGAGTGAAAGGGATAGGTTGATCGTTTCCTCATCGGCACCATGGTCTCGTAGGTATTGGGCTAGGGCTGTCTTCATTGTCTGCTCACAGGGTTGGGTGTCACATTGACCGAGGTTTTATCATAACAAAAAAATACCGCAGCCGAGGCTGCGGTATGGTCAATGGTAATCAGCTAACTGACTTACTTTTGTAAGTCGATACGGTATACCGCAAATCCGATCTCGTCAGTACCGGTTTTCTCCATTGGGTACTGCGCCTTCTCCTTGATGAAGCTTGCCGCTTTGTCACCCGGAGACGTTTCGAATGTGATGTTTAGCGTTTTCTCACTTTTCAGTGGAGCGAAGTGCCAGTTGTTATCGGCACTTGGGGTGACTTCACCCTGCTCTTTGCTAACGCGGGTGATGTAGTCTGCCACAATCGTGCGGTTTTCATCTGGCGAAGCAAAGGCAATGAAGTCTTCACCGGTACCGGCAAACTTGCCGCTGTAAGCACGGTAGTTGTTGGTTGCGATGATAAATGGCTGCGCAGGATCAACCGGCTTACCGTTGAATGTTAGGTTCTGGATACGTTCAGCCTTGTCGTTGATCAGTTTGCAGTCACCGTCATAACGGGCTGGCTGCGATACATCGATGCTGTAGTTCACGCCGTCGATCACATCGAAGTTATAGGTACGGAAACCGTCCCAGTTGATCAGGCCTTGCTGCTTGTCGCTGTTGAGGTCAATTTGGTTGAACTGGCCAGCAGAACATTCAAGCCATTCTTTCACTTCTTTTCCGGTGACCTTCAATGCCACTAGAGTGTTCGGATATAGGTAGAGGTCAGCCGCATTACGGAAGGTCAACTGGCCGGACTCGACTTCAGTAAAGTTTGTTGGATCGTTACCACGGCCACCGGCTTTGAACGGAGCCGCAGCAGAGAGTACAGGAATACCGTCTAGGTCTGGGTCACCTTGGATAAAGCGCTCAACATAATCTTGTTGGGCAAGGCTGACGATTTGGACTGTTGGATCATCCTGCACTAGGGCCAGGAAGCTGTACATAACGTCGTTGGCTTTACCGATTGGTTGGTTGACGAACTCGCGGGTTCCGTCGTGCTCAGCCTTGATTGCTTCAACCATCTTCTCGTCAGCTTCTACAATAGCTTCGCCTTTGATCTTGTCGAAGATAGGACGGGCTTCGGTCTGCGCGCTGGTAACCGTCCAGCTGTCGCCTTTTTGTTTCAGTACCAGGTCAATCACACCCAGGTGATCACCCCAGCGTCCAGGCATCACAGAAGGCACACCGTTGATGGTGCCTTTTTCCACATCGGTATTTGGTAGGTTCGCAAAGGCTTTGCTTGGGAACACCGCGTGTGAGTGGCCGAAGGCAATGGCATCGATGCCTTCAACTTCGGTGAGGTAGTATACCGAGTTTTCAGCCATCACCTTATAAGGGTCGGCGGATACACCAGAGTGCGGGATCGCCACGATGATGTCAGCACCTTCTGCCTTCATTTGCGGCACATACTTCTCGGCAGACTGTTTGATATCTTCAGCCTTGACCTTGCCTTCCAGGTGGCGTTTGTCCCATACCATGATTTGCGGCGGAACAAAGCCGATGTAACCAATCTTCACCTCATGTTCGGCACCGTCGGTATCTTTGAAGGTGTGTGACTTGATCACATAAGGAGTGAACAGGTTTTTACCGGTTTTCAGATCGTAGACGTTGGCGTTGACGTAAGGGAAGTTTGCACCAGCGATAGCTTTGTCGAGGAAGTCCAAGCCGTAGTTGAACTCATGGTTACCGATGTTACCTACTTCGTAGTTCAGCTGGTTCATCGCCTTGTAAACCGGGTGGATATCTCCCGCTTCAAGCCCTTTGGCTGCCATGTAGTCACCCATTGGGCTACCTTGGATCAAATCACCGTTATCAACCAAAACACTATTGGTTACTTCAGACTGGGCTTGCTTTACCAATGTAGCAGTACGAACCAAGCCGGTCTTCTTGGTCGGCTTGTCTTTGTAATAGTCAAAGTCCATGACATTGGTATGGATATCCGTTGTTTCCAGGATGCGAAGCTTGATGGTGTCTGCTGTAGCCGGTCCTGCCATAGCCAGCATTCCACCCAAGATCGCTAGGGATAAGGGTTTGGCTGATAACTTCATAATTTTCTCCGTGAGTGTCGGTATAGGAAAGCGTGCATAAGGTAACAAAAACGCTCCCAAATTTGCGCAAAAGAATAGCTTTTATGTGTGATTAATCGCGTTTTTTTGCGCTTTTTCTCATGTTGTCGAAAACGGTTGCCTCTGAAAGGAACATTTCGGCTACGCATAAGCCTAGGCCAAAAAGGTATAGCTTATGAGTAATTCGCCTATATCACTGTGATGAATGGTTTCTTACGTGACAATTGCAGGCTTTTGCCTAAATAAACTGATTTATTACTGTTTTTATCTAGGGGGCGAGAGATAAATTTTGGGGCGAACTTTTTGGAATAAAAAATGAAATTTAAGAATTTCAGGTAATAAATCACCGCAACTATAGTGCTTCTATCAATGGATTCTTAGGGGCACTCTCACATGGATTATCTGCCGATTTTTGCGGATTTAAAGCGCCGGCCATGCTTGGTTGTCGGTGGCAATGATATTGCCTGGCGCAAAGCAAAGATGCTGCTCAAGGCAGGGGCTGACGTAAAGGTTATCAGCCCGGAACTGTCACCGCTTTTCCAACAAGCCGTCGATAACGGTCAGTTGACGCATGTGGCAGAGGAGTTTTCACCCCACCACCTAGACGGTGTCTTCTTGGCTATCGCAGCCACAGAGCGCAAGGCCGTGAATGCACTGGTTTATCAATCTGCCAATCAGCGTCAGGTTCTGGTGAATGTGGTAGATGATACCCAGCGCTGCAGCTTCATTGTGCCATCTGTCATCGATCGCTCCCCAATAATTGTCGCGGTGTCGTCATCAGGGCAAGCGCCGGTGTTAGCTCGGTTGATCCGCGAAAAACTCGAAGCGTTGCTGCCACAGCATCTAGGCAAGATGGCAACGATTGCCGGACGCTTCCGTTCCCGCCTAGCTCAAACCGTAACGTCTTTCTCTGCGCGCCGACGGTTCTGGGAGCAAGCCTTTAACGGACGCTTTGCATCTTTGGTCGCTGCAGGCCAGTTTGACTCGGCCGAAAAGGAGCTGGAGCAACTTAGTCAAGGTCAATCAAACCGTGGTGAAGTGGCCTTAATAGGTGCCGGCCCAGGAGATGCTGGCTTGCTGACACTTAGGGCGTTGCAGTTATTGCAACAAGCCGATGTCGTGCTGTTTGATTATTTGGTTTCGGAAGAAGTGATGGAACTGGTTCGCCGTGATGCCGAACGGGTGTGTGTCGGTAAAAAGGCTGGCTTTCACAGTGTGCCCCAAGCCGAAACCAACCGTCTGCTGGTGGAATATGCCTCGCAAGGTAAGCGTGTGGTCCGTCTTAAAGGCGGTGACCCTTTTGTCTTCGGCCGTGGTGGCGAGGAGCTGGAAGTCTTGTTCGATCACAATATTCCATTTGAGGTCGTCCCTGGTATCACCGCCGCTGCTGGCGCGACTGCGTATGCCGGCATTCCTCTAACGCACAGGGATCACGCCCAGACTGCGATGTTTGTCACCGGGCATCTCAAGGCGGGCAGTGATCAACTTGATTGGCAAACCTTGGCGCGTGGCAACCAGACTCTAGTGATTTATATGGGCTTGATGAATGCCTCTGATATCAGGCTGCAACTCATCGAGCACGGCCGCGCAGCCTCTACCCCAGTTGCCATTATTGAACGCGGCACCCAACCCACCCAGAAAATATACAAAGGCCAACTCGATGAGTTGGACGAGTTAGCTCAACAGGCGGCTTCCCCAGCACTGATTGTGGTCGGTGAAGTGGTCAACCTATCAGAAAAATTACATTGGTTCGGAAAGCAACCACAACCTGCTCATCCCGAGATGGATCAGCAAGGTGCCGTGGTGAAACTGGCTTAGCATGGAGAGAGTAATGGACCCGAAACGATTTACCCACTTAAAGCAACTTGAAGCGGAGAGTATTCATATTATCCGTGAGGTTGCTGCCGAGTTTGATAACCCCGTCATGATGTACTCCATCGGTAAGGACTCCTCGGTCATGCTGCACCTTGCCCGTAAGGCGTTTTACCCGGGCAAGATCCCGTTTCCGTTGCTGCACGTCGATACCGACTGGAAGTTCCGGGAAATGATTGAGTTCCGCGACCGCACCGCAGAGAAGTACGGTTTTGATTTGTTGGTACACAAGAACCCAGAAGGCTTGGCGATGGGGGTTGGCCCGTTTACCCATGGTTCGTCCAAACATACCGATATCATGAAGACCCAGGGCCTCAAGCAGGCATTGAACAAATACGGCTTCGATGCGGCCTTTGGTGGGGCGCGACGTGATGAAGAAAAGTCCCGGGCGAAAGAGCGGGTGTACTCTTTCCGTGACAAAAACCATACCTGGGATCCGAAAAACCAACGCCCGGAGCTATGGAAAACGTATAACGGCCAGATTAACAAGGGTGAAAGTATCCGGGTATTCCCGTTGTCTAATTGGACCGAGTTGGATATCTGGCAATACATCTACTTAGAAGGTATCGAGATAGTTCCTTTGTATCTATCGGCAGTTCGCCCCGTCGTTGAGCGTGACGGTATGCTGATCATGGTCGACGATGACCGGATGAAGCTTGAGCCGGGTGAGAAGGTCGAGCAAAAGAGTGTGCGGTTCAGAACCTTGGGGTGTTATCCATTAACCGGTGCCATCGAGTCCGAGGCCGATACGTTGCCGAGCATTATCGAAGAGATGCTGGTAGCGACTTCCAGTGAGCGACAAGGGCGGGCCATTGACCACGACCAGTCTGGCTCGATGGAACTCAAGAAACGTCAGGGATACTTCTAAGGAGAGAATAATGAATAGTGCAATAGAACAACAAGTGGCCGAGCTGGGGATTGAAGCCTACCTCGACCAGCACCAAAACAAATCCCTGCTGCGTTTTTTGACTTGTGGCTCAGTAGATGATGGTAAGAGTACCTTGATTGGCCGCTTGCTCCATGACTCCCAGCAGATTTATGAAGATCAGCTTGCCGCGATCCATGCCGATAGTCAGAAGGTTGGCACTACTGGTGATAAGCCTGACTTGGCTTTGCTGGTGGACGGCCTGCAGGCCGAGCGCGAGCAGGGGATCACCATTGATGTTGCTTACCGTTATTTCTCGACGAAAAAGCGCAAGTTCATCATTGCCGATACCCCGGGTCACGAGCAGTACACCCGGAATATGGCAACGGGCGCTTCGACTTGTGATGTCGCGGTTATCTTGATTGATGCCCGTAAAGGGGTGCTGGATCAGACCCGTCGTCATTCCTATATCGCCAGTTTGCTGGGGATCCGTCATTTCATCGTGGCAATCAATAAAATGGATCTGGTGGGCTTTGAGCAGTCGCGCTTTGAGTCTATCCGCGATGAGTACCTGACATTTGCCGAGCAGCTCAACCCGCAATTGAATATCAAACTGGTGCCGCTATCAGCGTTGGAAGGGGATAACGTGGTTGATCTCAGCGATCAAACGCCGTGGTATCAAGGTGAATCCCTACTGGAGATGCTTGAATCGGTCGATATCAATGTCGATCGCCAGTCAGGTGACTTCCGTTTGCCGGTTCAGTATGTCAACCGACCAAACCTGGACTTCCGTGGGTTTGCTGGTACCGTCGCCTCAGGCACGGTGAAGGTGGGTGATAGCGTTAAGGTACTGCCATCGGGTAAACAGTCACAGGTCGAGCGCATTGTCACCTTTGATGGTGATTTACCTGCCGCTTTTGCTGGTCAGGCAGTTACCCTGACGCTGGGCGATGAAATAGATATCAGCCGTGGCGATACCTTGGTAGCCGCTGATAATGAGGCCGTACTGGGTAACCACCTGCTGGCTGATATTGTCTGGATGGCCGAGGCACCACTGGAGGTGGGGCGCCAATACGACATAAAAATCGCAGGCAAGAAAACCGTGGGTAACATCTCGGCCATTCGCCACCAGGTCGATATCAATAATCTCGGCCAGTTTGAAACCGCTAGTCTGCCACTCAATGGTATCGGCCTGTGTGAAGTGACCTTGACCGAATCTATATCCGTGGATCCTTATCTCCATAGCCCGGATACCGGTGGTTTCATCGTTATCGATCGCTTGACCAATGTGACCGTGGGGGCCGGGATGGTGCGCGAAGCGCTGGTTGGCGGACAAGATATTGCATCCACCTCGGTCTCTGCATTTGAAGTCGAGCTAAATGCCCTGATACGCAAACACTTCCCTCATTGGCAGGCGAAGGATATCAGTAAGTTGCTGGGGTAAGTGATGATGCAATGGGAACAAGGAATGGTTCTCGCCATGTTAATGGTGATAGTAACCTGCCTGCTGACAACAAGGATCAAGCCTGCTTATTTGTTTGCAGGGGCGGCCTTTATTGGCTTCCAGGCTGGGATGATTGACTTGCCAACTTTGGCTGGCAATTTTACTAACTCCTCATTGTTAACCTTGGTGTTACTGATCCTTGTTTCTATTGGCTTGGAAAAAACCCGCTTGATTAGTTGGGTTGGCAAGCAAATATCGAGTGGAGGGCAATCGACGGTAGTGGCAAAGTTGGGCCTGTCTACCGCTTTTCTCTCCTCCTTTACCAATAACACTGCCGTGGTGGTTTCTTTGATTGGTGCTATCAAACGAAATCAACGCCACGCCCCGTCACGCTTGCTGATCCCCTTGTCCTATACAGCAATCCTTGGGGGAACGTTAACCCTAATCGGTACTTCGACAAATTTGATCATTAATAGCTTTGTCGAAGACGCCGGGTTACCCAGCTTAAGTTTCTTTGCCCCCACGACTATTGGGTTGGCAGTACTCGTGATCGGTTTGCTGATTCTTATCCCGTTAAGTTACCTCCTTCCTATTTATGACGAGAACACGCAAGACGACCTGCCCTACTTTTTAGAAGCCAAAGTGGTAGGTGGCTCACCGCTGGTCGGAAAAACGGTTGCCGAAAACGGGTTGAGGGCACTGCGTCGGTTGTTTTTGGCGGAAATTATCCGTGATGGGGAGACATTAGCGCCGGTATGCCCTGATACCCAGCTCAAAGCAGGGGACACGCTGCTATTTTGTGGTGACGTGGAAAGCGTAACGACCCTTCAGGAAATTAATGGCCTTCAGTTGTTTGGCCAGCATCATCTTAATGGTCAGTCAATGCTGGAAGTCATTGTCAGCCATTCAGCAGGGATCCGTGGCAAGACATTGAAGAGCGTTCAATTCCGTGAGCGTTTTGATGCGGTAGTGGTGGCGATCCGTCGTGGTCATGAAAGATTAGCTGGTGGGCTCGGAAATATAGAGCTTCATGCCGGGGATACTTTGGTGATTGTTCCGGGTAAAACATTCAATAGTAAGAAGCAGCAGCTTAATCGTGAGTTTGTTCTGGTCAATGGCTTGGACTCCAGTGCCAGGCTCGATAGTCAAAAGAGCTTCACGGTCCTGCTTGGCTTTATGATGGTGATTGCTGCCGCGTTACTGAATGTCCTGCCTATTATAAAGGGCTTGGCAGCGTATCTAGTCTTGCTGATAGCTTCTGGAGTGGTGACATTTACTGAACTCAAACGCCGTTTTCCCATTGATATTGTCGTGATTGTTGGCTCAGCGTTGTCTTTGGCACAGTTGATGCTCTCTAGCGGTCTCTCTGAGCGCATGGGTGAGATGTTAATGACGGGATTTGCCGATTGGGGGATGTATGGTGCATTGATTGCGGTATACCTATTGACCTTGGTATTAACCGAACTGGTCACCAATAATGCAGCAGCAGCCCTGGCCTTTCCTATTGCCTACAGTCTGTCTATTAGCTATAGCGTTGATCCTATGCCATTCATCATGGCTATTTTATTTGGTGCCAGTGCGAGTTTTATCTCTCCCTACGGATATCAGACCAACCTCTTGGTATATAGCGTAGGCAATTACAAACTGAAAGATTACTTGCGAATAGGGCTTCCTATCTCATTGGTTTACTCGGTTGTTGTATTAGCCTTGATTCCTCGTCTTTTCCCTTTTTAATCTGACTGTAAATGGAGTTTTCTATGACGTCGGCTATTTCTACAGCCAAAAATGACAACATCGTTTGGCATACACATCAAATCGACAAAGCTTACCGGGCAAAACAAAAGAACCAACAAGCTTCTGTACTCTGGTTCACGGGACTAAGTGGGGCAGGTAAGTCGACGATTGCAGGCGCATTGGAGCAGCGCTTGGCTGAGTTGGGTTATCATACCTATCTGCTCGATGGTGATAATGTTCGTCATGGCTTATGCCAGGATCTTGGTTTTTCCACTGAAGATCGACGCGAAAATATCCGCCGAATCGGTGAAGTAGCAAAACTCATGGCGGATGCCGGGCTGATTGTGTTGAGTGCGTTTATTTCACCGCATCGTCATGAGCGCCAGTTGGTGCGGGATATGTTACCGTCGGGAGAGTTCTTGGAAGTGTTTGTTGATACTCCTTTGGATGAATGTGAAAGGCGGGACCCGAAAGGACTTTATAAAAAAGCGAGGGCAGGGGAGATCAAGCAGTTTACGGGTATTGATTCTGAATATGAGCAACCCTTGAATGCCGAAATCCACTTAGCGGCAGGCCATCATAGTGTCCAGCAACTTGTAGATCTCTGTGTGGATGCCCTCAAAGCTCGCAAGATAATTGAATGACAGTAGGAGTGAAGCGACGGAAAAAGACGATCGCAGCCCGGTGACTGCTGCTGATTTAGCTGCGAATACGATTATCATGGAGAAGCTGGCACTACTGACTCCAGATATTCCTATCGTCTCTGAGGAGTCTGCACAAACCACTTGGTCAGAGAGAAAAGACTGGCGGGCATTCTGGTTAGTGGACCCGTTAGATGGGACCAAAGAATACTTACGCAAGAATGGCTAGTTCACCGTAAATATCGCGCTGATTGAAAATGGACGTCCTGTGCTAGCGGTTGTCTATGCGCCTGCATTAGAGATAAGCTGGTTGGGAAATGGCAGTCAGGCATGGAGTGTCAGTAATGATGAATGGAGCCCTATCAAGACAGACACCGGTTATAGTAGGGAGTCGCTCTCATCCAAGTCCGCTGTTAGCTGAAGGTTTGGCGCAGTTCCCTCTATATAAGATGAAAGAAGCGGGGGCATCCCTAAAGTTTTGTCTTGTTGCCGAAGGAAAAGCGCAGTTCTACCCTCGTTTAGGGCCGACTATGATGTGGGATACCGCTGCTGGGCAATGTATCGCTGAAAGTGCTGGGGGCCAGGTTAAAACCCTTGATGGAGTCCCTTTGTCATATCATCGCGAAGATTTACTCAATCCATTCTTTGTTGTTAGCTATCTTTAATACCCCAATCTGAAAAATTTCTTAAGGTTGTACCACTCTCCTATCATTTGTTGTCTACGCTTAACGGTACGCTGCAAAAAAGGAGAGAGACACCTACTGCTTGGCTGTTTTTTGTATTTATTCCGTTTTTACGCTCTTTTTGTCATCAGTTGGCAAAAAAAGTCAAAAAAAGCATTGCCAATAGTTCACGCCTCCCTATAATGCCGCCTCACCAACGCAGTGACGGCTTCTTAGTAAGCTATTCACAAATTGTGGATAACTTGTTGGTGAATGGCTCGGCAAATTTTATTGCCAATTTGGGGTTGACCTTGAGTTGGAAATCTTTAGAATTGCCTGCCTTGCTTGAGTTGACGAACTGAGTTCTTCAAAAGAACACGAATTGTTTTCTCAAGTGTTGTCAATAAAGGGTTTCGAAAAAATAATTTGAAATTTGTTGTTGACATCAAGGGTTGCGCTGGTAAGATACGCAGCCTCGACCAACACAAGGTGTTGAGTCAACGTTCTTTAACAATTTGACCATGCAATCTGTGTGGGCACTCGTGGAATGATAGTCAACAAAAGAATTATCAATGAAACTGAGTGACCAAATCGATTCGCTTCTTTTTAAGAAGAGTATCGGCACAGTCAATTCAATCATTACTT